>JAISXV010000062.1 GCA_031270335.1 Prevotellaceae bacterium
GCCGGTCGGGGAGTTGGCAAGTTTCCTGTATCCATTGCGCTGGTCGGTATGCGCGACTTAAAAGATTATCTTATCAAAGCAAAAGATGGAAAACCTGTCAATCCGGGTTCGCCGTTCAATATCAAAGAAGATTCGGCGATGTTGTCGAACTTTACCAAAGACGACGTCGCTAAATTATTTGCCCAGCGGACGGAAGAAACCGGACAGCAAATCACGCAGGACGCGCTCGATTATGTTTATGACCAGTCCGGCGGACAGCCATGGATTGTCAATTCTTTGTTTAAGCGTGCCACTTTGCGTATTCTGGATGACGAAAGTACGGAAACCGTCACATTGGAACTTGTCCGGCAAGCGCGTGGACAGATGATAGAAGCGCGGGAAACACATTTAGATTCATTGGGAGAGCGTCTTCGTGACCCAAGAGTGAAATTCGTGATACAGACAATTATTACCGGCAGCAGTAATCCATTGGGACGGACAGATCCTGAAGTGGCATTAACCATGGATTTAGGATTGATAAAGTGGAGCGCCGTCACGGGATTCACTATTGCCAATCCTGTTTACGAGGAGATCCTTACGCGTTTTATCAGTTCGAAATATCATGATTCTTTTCCGCCGCTTTCGGAATGGCAATGGCAAAAACCGGATGGCGAACTGGATATGGACAAATTATTGCTGGAATTTCAAAAGTTCTGGCGGCGACATTCGGAAATATGGGAAGAAAAAGCCGATTATACCGAAGCGTTTCCGCATCTTATGCTGATGGCATATCTGCAACGTGTCATCAATGGAAGTGGAGATATCGACCGGGAATTAGCCGCCGGTCGCGGACGTATGGATCTATTGGTGGAATATGCAGGGAAATATTATATCATCGAAATAAAAATCATTCATTATTACGACAGTCCCGCTGCTGTCAAAGAAGAAGGTCTGGAGCAGATTCTGAAATATCGTGATACAATAGACGCTTCGGTTCCGGCTTATTTAGTGATTTTCGACCGTCGTCCAAAAGCAAAAGAACTGTCGTGGGACGAAAAAATTTCGTGGACAGTAGATGAGGCAAGTAATGTGACAATATTAGGATGTTAATAAATTATAAATTAGCGTTTTTTTTACGAAAGAAATAAAATTATATAACTTTGCAGGCTGTATTATTTATGTTTTATGGTGAAAAAGATAAGGTATATACTTGTAATATTGGGAGTTATGTTCCATTATTGTGCATCTGCCCAGATAGTAAATCCGGGCGCCGACTATGTGGGTTTGGCATATAGTTCCGATGTTGACGATTCTATATTTATCTTCACATTTTTTTCGTCGAATACAAATCCTATGACGCTGAAAGCAAAAAGTATGAATAATAATCCTGCTGAATTTAAGTGGTATCGTTTCGACAATGGGTCTAAAACTATAGAGGCTACGCCATTCAGATCCGATAATGGTATGGAATCTGTTGTGCCGGCTTCACAAGGCGGATATATGGTTGTGATACAAACTACTGAAGTAGCAGATACTTTCAGAGCCTGGGTATTTGACGATCATATCGCCGTCGATTCCGTCACATACACGCAAAATTGTGAATATCTGCAACTTACGGCTCACGCTTCTTCGTACAGAAATAATTTTTCGGCGTACGATTATTTTGATTTCTGCGATTTGAACAATGTGCGGGCAAGATATATCAACAATAACTATACTGTCGAATGGGATTCGGATACAGACATTTACGAAGGATTATCGAATGTTCCGCAAACATGGAAAAAGCGAACTAATTCGATGGTTACCAGAATATCGTCGGCAAATACACCCTCCGACGCCGATCGACCGCTTGTTCCCGGGCTGTCGGCGCCTTTGAAGGATGCAAGTTATTTGGTGAAAATAACAAACGTATTCGGCAATGTGTCGGAAGAGTATAAGACTAAGACGATTCCTGCAATGGGTTTGTATGCTGTTTTCGATGTACTTGTTCCCGACGAATACGGAGTTTTTGTTCCAACGAAAACTCTCAGCGGCGAGGCTTTATGGCGTATGAAACTGGAAAACAAGAGCGTCAACGCCGACAAATTTGACTGGATTGGCTGGAACGACCAGACTGTCAATTTCCTGCAAAACGATACTCTGTGGAGGTACGATACCGAACACATTCCCGATGAAATTAACTACAAACCGGGCGTATATCCCGTGAAACTGAATGTGGAAAACACACGGACAGGTTGTCGTCACAGCAGTTACGCTCTGGACGCCGGCGGTAAACGAAAAGATATCGAAGTGGCAAAATCGGTTTTTTCGGCAGAAAGTTTGCCTAACGCATTCACTCCCAACGGCGACGGAAACAATGATTTTTTTATCTTTGTCAAAGGTCAGGAACCTGTGTCGATGCGCATAATGGATTTGAAAATCGTTACACGAAACAGCACGCTTGTATATAAATATAGAGGCGAAGTTTCGGCTTGGGAAGGATGGAATGGAAAAATGAACGGTAGCGGCTCCGATTGTTCATCGGGAGTGTACTATTATATAATAAAAGGAGAAGGATGGGACGACAAATCCTATTCCGGCAAAAGTTATACAGGGGTTTTACATTTATATAGAGGGAATTAGAAATGAGTATATCAATACCAAAAGGCACGCGTGATTTTTCGCCCGACGAAATGGCGAAGCGGAATTATATCTTCGATACAGTCAAAAAAGTGTTTAAACTCTATGGTTACCAGCCGATTGAAACTCCGGCAATGGAGAATTTGTCCACCCTTACGGGGAAATACGGAGAAGAAGGCGACAAATTGCTGTTCAAAGTTTTAAATTCAGGGAATTTTTTGCAGAATGTTCCAGTGGAACTTCTTTCCGGAGATAAAGTTTTGCCGTTGACAAACAAAATCAGCGAAAAAGGTCTTCGCTACGATTTGACTGTGCCGTTTGCCCGCTACGTCGTTCAACACAGGAACGACATTATTTTGCCGTTCAAACGTTATCAGATTCAGCCTGTTTGGCGCGCCGACCGTCCTCAGAAAGGACGTTACAGGGAGTTCTTTCAATGCGACGTTGACGTCATTGGCAGCGAATCACTGCTGAACGAAGCAGAACTGTTGCAGATAATCGATCTGGTGTTTTCGAAATTAGGCGTCGAAGTAACAATCAAACTGAATAACAGGAAAATACTTGGCGGAATAGCCGAAATAATGGGACAAAGCGACCGTCTGACCGACATCACTGTAGCAATTGACAAAATCGAAAAAGTTGGTTTGGACGTTGTAAAAGAAGAACTTATCAGCAAAAACATCAACGATGAACAGATAAAAATTTTGGAGCCAATCCTGTCGCTATCAGGCTCTAATGAAGATAAACTGAACAGGATGGAAGAGATTTTGTCGGAATCCAAAACGGGTTTACGCGGAATCGCCGAAATCAGGACGATATTGAACTATGTTGAGAGCTTAAATATCTCTTCAACAGTAGAATTAGACCTTTCACTTGCCAGAGGTCTGAATTACTACACCGGAGCGATTATCGAAGTAAAAGCGCAAAACATCGACATGGGAAGCATCTGTGGAGGAGGGCGATACGATAATCTGACCGGAATATTCGGATTGAAAAATCTGTCGGGAGTAGGAATTTCGTTCGGCGCCGACCGCATCTACGATGTGCTGTCGGCAAAAGATCTTTTCCCACAAAGTTCTTTGGAAGCAACCCGCGTACTGTTCGTCAATATGGGCGCAAAAGAGGAGATTTACTGTTTGCAGGCATTGCGGGCGATACGCGAAGAAGGCATTTCGGCGGAAATTTACCCCGAACAAACGAAATTAAAGAAGCAATTGGAGTATGCCGACAAAAAAAATGTTCCTTTCGTAGTCATTGCAGGTGAGGAAGAAATGGCGGTGGAAAAATTTTTATTGAAAAATATGAACAATAAATCACAAAAAGCATTACCTTTGCGGCAATTATTGGATGAATTAAAACAGTATTAAAATTAGTATTAAATTTTAAATAAATAGATTAGATTAGATTAAAGACAATGAGAAAAATTGTATTAAACGTAATTAGCGTACTTATATTAAGTATTTGTGTGTCGTCCTGTTCAAAAAACGACAAGGATGAAAGTACTCCTGCCACACAGAAGGATGTTGCAGGCGAATGGGTTATGTCCGTAGATCCGGTTATAAGCATTACTATTAATGCTGGTAGTCAGGGTGCGGAATATCAGCAAAAAGCAAAGGAACAATTGCAATATTTGTTTCAAAAAGGTGACAAATATCTTTTCAAGAATGATTTGTCGGTTGAAATAACCAGAGGGAGCAGTATTGCTCCATATCCTACATCTTATAAGATTGACGGCAGTCATCTTACTTTCGATGGTTATATCAAATTTATTTCAAGTATTTCGAGCGATAAACTTACATTAAAAGCAGGCGACGCCGAAATCAGAGATATAATCAAAGTCGAATTGGTAAAGGAGAAATATGGATTTGATGCAGAAACGATCAATTCGATACTCAACTTTGTAACAGGGGATGTTAATTTGACATTTACAAGATAATAACTCGTAATGAGTTAAGTTTTCGATATGAAAATAGGCGTTATATCAGATACACACGGTTTTTTCGATTACAAACTTCGACGGTTTCTCGAAAATGTGGATGAAATCTGGCACGCCGGAGACATAGGTTCTTTGAAAATAGCTGACGAAATCGCTTTGTTTAAACCGCTGTTTGCCGTACATGGAAACATCGACGACGCGGAAACACGAGCGGTTTATCCGAAAATTTTGGAGATTCAAAGAGAAAATCTCGACGTCATCATTTCCCATATCACCGGATATCCGGGAAAGTATTCGGCAGACGTCTCAGATTTCTTAAAAAAACGACCAAAAGTGTTAGTCGGAGGTCACTCTCACATTCTAAAAGTCATGTATGACAAAAAAAATGCATTATTTTTTATGAATCCCGGAGCGGCAGGTATAAACGGTTTTCACCGTGTACGTACTGCGTTGAGATTCAAGATAGAAGAAGGAGAAATCAAAGAAATGGAAGTGGGCGAATGGGACAAATAATAGAAACTTATTTCAACGTTTTTGAAGAATTTAAGAAAAAAAATCAAAAATGTGTTGTGATTTAAATTTTATTGTTTACCTTTGCGTCGATTATTGTGAATGTTTTTTATACGAAAATATAGTTAAAAAATAGTTAGTACGATTGAGAAATTTAAGAAGATTATTAAAAGAAATTAAAAAAAGTTCTATTTTATATTAAACTACAATTATTATGAAAAAAAAGGTATTAGGATTACTGTTTATGTTCTGTGCATTTAGCTTTTTCAAAGTTAATGCACAAGAATTCTCACCTTTTATCAGCAGCCCTTATTCGGGTGTTACTGCTGGTAAGTTGAATCCGGCGTCATTAGCCGGAAGTAAATACAAGTTCGATGTGACTGTTTTCGGTTTTAGTGGCGGCATACACAACGACTTGTTGATTTTTCCCAGGAAAGACATCATTTTTAACACAGGCTTTTACAAAGACTTGTGGAGTTATAGAAGTGATTTCTTTGATTTAAAAATCCCTTCTGCTGCTCGTCAAGATCTCAAGACTTATTTGGGAAAGAATAGCGCTAATTGGGATAAAGATTCCTACGGAGGGTATTTTTACAGTCAGATTGACATCTTGAACCTGATGTATTCGTTTAACGAGCGTTTCTCGTTAGCTGCAGGTTACAGCAAACGCTGGCAAGTGTCGGCAAATGGAGTACCGAAAGAAGTTGGATCGGAATTTCTTTCGAGATATATTCCCGGAGCAGGTACTTATAATACCGTAACATGGCCGGATCCGACAACAGGCGCGGTGGCTATCTACGACCAGGTATTTGTGTCGGCAGCCTTCACTCTGTTGGATAAAGACGTTCATGTGTTGAAAGCTGGTCTTACCGGTAAACTCCTCTTTAACGGAACTTCTGCATTTGCCTTGGCAGAAAATTATCAGGGAACGTTAACCGGCGCTAACAGAGGTCTCAGCCCTGTTTCAGGCAATACATTCGGAGAAGCAGGCGCTTCTGTAGATAGTAAATTAGGTTTCGGTGCAGATATAGGCGTTGAATACGAATATCGTCCTGCAGAACTTGCCGGTAATGAAGTGGCTGAATATCGCTTAAAAGCCGGACTGTCGTTACTTGATTTCGGAGGTTTTAAATCTAAAGACGGAAAGTATCAAGATTTGAAAGCCGGAAACGGAATACCAACTGGTATTGACAACATGTTCAGCCGTTACGGAGCCGGAAACAAAAATGAAGAATACACAATGGGATTGCCGACAGTACTCGCTGCTTCTGTTGATTATCAATTTTCTTTACCGATACCTCTTTTCCTGAATTTCACTCCTTATGTTGCGTTAGGTCAAAATTCTGCTCATAAGGCATACAAATTCACTTCGTTCAATTTGATGCCTCACGCAGAATGGAAAAACTTTGGAGTATCTGTTCCTCTTCAATATGACCAGTACGGCAAATTCACCGCAGGTATAGGCTTGCGCGCTTTCCGTCATGTATGGATTGGATCGAATACAATCATCAAGAACTTGGTTTCACGCAAAAATTACTCGGCAGACGTTCACGTGATGGTTAAAGTGCCTCTGTACGAAGCGAACGACCGTGATAAAGACGGCGTACCTGACAAAAAAGACAGATGTCCCGATGTTCCCGGTCTGAAAAAATATCAGGGTTGTCCTGATACTGACGGCGACGGTATTCCCGACGATCAAGATGCTTGTCCGAACGAAGCAGGTCCCGCCGCAACTAACGGATGTCCCGACAGAGATGGCGACGGTATTCCCGATAAAGATGACAGATGTCCCGATCAGGCAGGTTCGAAAGAACTGCAAGGATGTCCCGACAGAGACGGTGACGGTATTCCCGATATAGACGACGAATGTCCGGATCAACCTGGTCCGAAAGCTACTAAGGGTTGTCCTGATAAAGATGGCGACGGCGTTCCCGATAAAGACGACAGATGCCCCGACCAAGCTGGTCCTATTGCTTTGAAGGGTTGTCCTGACAGAGATGGCGACGGCGTTCCCGATATTGACGATGAATGTCCGGATCAACCGGGTCCCGCATCTAACAAGGGCTGTCCATTGGCACAAGATATCCAAAATGTTGAATTTGACATTGATAAATATAATATCAAAGCTCAATATCAACCCGAATTGGATAAGGCTGTAGATCTTTTGTCGAAAAATCCGAATGCTGCCGTAACTGTTGCCGGTCACACCGATAACACTTATACAAGAGCATACAACATCCAACTCTCGAAGAGACGTGCGGAAGCTGTTAAGAATTACTTCGTTCAAAAGAATATCGACGCTCAACGTATATCTATCGAATATTACGGTTACGACAAACCGATAGCAGACAACAAAACTGTTGCCGGTCGTGCAAAGAACCGTCGTTCGGAGGTAACTATTGTGATTAAATAAAATATAATTTAAAATAATTTAAGTTTACACAAATAGACTAAAAAGGCGCCTTTCCGGCGCCTTTTTTTTCATTGTTTTTTTTTCATTTTTCAATTCTCAATTTTGTTGTACCTTTGCGGGTGACAATAAAAGAGTATATAGACATGAATAAACTTCAGGAATTGACGGATAAACTGTATAACGAAGGTTTATCGAAAGGACAGCAGGATGCGGAAATTGTTCTCAATCAAGCGAAAAGCGAGGCAGATAAAATACTGTCCGAGGCAAAGAACAAAGCAAGCGAAATCGAAATTGCAGCGAAAAAACAGGCTGCAGAAACAAAAGCAAACGCCGAAGCAGAGATAAAACTCGCAGGCAAACAAATCATCGGCGAGGTCAAACAGACGGTCGAAAATCTGATATTGACCAAAGCAATCAGTCCCGACATTAAACACGCTTTCGACGACACAGCGTTTGTCAGAACGTTGATAACAACTGCAACAGAGCGTTTTAATCCTCATGATTCCGGAAACGTCAATCTGTTCATGATTGTGCCGGAAGGACAGAAAAACGCAATAGCAGAGTATCTTGCCGGAAAAGTGTCGCCGGCGTTGTCATTGATGGAAATCAGCGAAGACAGCAGGATGAAATCGGGATTCAAAATCGGATCAAAAGACGATGGTTATTACATCAGTTTCACCAGCGAAGATTTTGAAAATCTGTTCAAAACATATCTTCGTCCAAAAGTGTCGGAAATATTGTTTGGTTAAAATATGTCGAAATATTATTATCTCATATCAAGTTTGCCCGAACTGTTTTTGGAGGCGGAAGATGCAAAAAAAACGGATTTTTTGTTCATCAGGGATTATATCCTTGAACAAATCTCCGGCAAAGACACCGGTTATGTCTATGATTTATTGAACAGTATCGACAATTATAATCTGATTACCGCCGTTTACCGAAAAAACAGAAAGTGGAAAAAAGGCGGACAATTTGAGTTCCGGTCGATTGACGATTTGGATAAAACCGTTTTGCCCGGATATATGATTGATTTCCTCCAATATATCGACAATTATCAATCCGAACATAAAACTAATCCCGACGAACTCGTCGCCGAAAAATATCTGTCGGAACTCTATTACGATAAGGTGGAAAACTCGGATAATGTGTTCATTGCGAAATGGTTTACTTTCGACAGGGAGATGAAAAACATTCAATCGGCGTATCTCAGCCGGCGACTTGGATTGTCGCCGGAAAATTATTTGGTAAAAACAGACGATGTTACAGACTTTTTAATGAAAAATACAAGCCCGGATTTCGGCGTGTCGCGTGAAAGGGATTATATCCCCGAACTGTTTCAGGCGCTCGAAACCCAGGACTTGCTCGAACGTGAAAGTAAATTAGATATGCTTCGCTGGAAGCAAATCGACGAAATCAATATTATGGAATATTTCAGTATGGATGCGGCGCTTGGAACATTGCAAAAAGCGTCGATTGTTGACCGCTGGATGACATTAGACAGCGTAAACGGACAAAAATTGTTTCGAAAATTAATAGATGACTTGATAAAAAATGAAGACAAAAGGTAAAGTATCGGGAATAATATCCAATCTTGTGACAGTAGAAGTTGACGGTCCTGTTGCGCAAAACGAAATCTGTTTTGTGTCGTCGGGCGAGGTCAGGATGATGGCGGAAGTAATTAAGGTGATTGGCAACAAAGTGTTTGTGCAAGTGTTCGAAAGCACTCGAGGACTGAAAACAGGTTCCGATGTGGAATTTATGGGACATTTGCTCGAAGTGTCGCTGGGTCCCGGAATACTGTCGAGTATATACGACGGCTTGCAGAACAATCTCAAAACAATGGAAGGCGTTTTCCTCAAACGGGGCGAATATACCGAGGCGCTGGACAATACTGTCGAATGGCATTTCACTCCTTTGGTTCGCGAGGGCGAAACAGTGAGAGCAGGCAGCTGGCTGGGCGAAGTGGTCGAAAACAGTTTGCCGCACAAGATTATGACGCCGTTCAAATTCAAAGGCGAATATACGGTGAAATCTATTGTCGGCGAAGGTAATTATACGATAAATCAGGTTATCGCAATGCTTACCGACAGAGAAGGCAACGACCGGGAAGTTACGATGGTACAAAAATGGCCTGTGAAAGTGCCGATTACATGTTACAAAGATAAGCCGCGTCCATTTAAAATCATGGAAACCGGAGTGCGGATATTCGACACCTTCAACCCGATAGCCGAAGGTGGAACGGGTTTCATTCCGGGTCCTTTCGGATCGGGAAAGACAGTGTTGCAACATGCTCTCGCAAAACAGGCTGAAGCGGATATAATCATTATGGCGGCATGTGGCGAAAGGGCTAACGAGGTGGTTGAGATATTCATGGAATTTCCGAAACTCGACGACCCGCGCACCGGACGCCGTCTGATGGAGCGTACTATTATTATATGTAACACATCGAACATGCCGGTTGCGGCGCGTGAGGCTTCGGTTTACACGGCAATGACGTTAGGCGAATATTACAGGTTGATGGGATTGAAAGTCCTTCTTCTGGCGGATTCGACCTCACGCTGGGCGCAGGCGCTCAGGGAGATGAGTAACCGTCTGGAAGAGTTGCCCGGCGCCGATGCTTTCCCGATGGATTTGTCGGCGATAATCTCCAATTTTTATTCTCGCGCCGGATATGTCGTTCTGGATAACGGCAAAAGCGGTTCGGTAACGTTTATCGGGACAGTCTCGCCGGCGGGAGGAAATCTCAAAGAGCCTGTTACGGAATCGACTAAGAAAGTCGCACGATGTTTCTACGCTCTCGCTCAGTCGCGTGCCGACAGCAAAAGATATCCCGCCGTCGATCCTATCGACAGTTATTCAAAATATCTCGAATATCCTGAAATACAGGAATATCTCAATACTACAGTCGAGGAAAACTGGCACGACCGGATTTCCGAAAGCAAAAACATCATCCTCAAAGGTAAAGAAGCCGCCGAACAAATCAATATTCTCGGCGACGACGGTGTGCCGCTCGAATATCACGACCGTTTCTGGAAATCGGAACTTATTGATTTCGTCATCCTTCAACAGGATGCTTTCGACAAAATCGACGCCTCTACGCCAATGGAACGGCAAAAATATATGCTCGATCTCGTGCTTAAAATTTGCAGAACGCATCCGTCGTTCGAAAACTTTGAAGAATGTGCCGCATATTACAAGAATCTGATAAACATTCTCCGGCAGTTGAACTATTCCGAATTTAAAAGCGAAAAGTTCTACGAATATTTGGATGAATTGAAAATATAACCGAAAAATTATTACCTTTGCTCCCGATTTAAATCATATAATTTATAAAAAACGTAAAATTATGACAAATAAAAATGAAATCAGCAGGCGGAAGTTTTTAAGTTATTCCGCGTTAGGGTTGGCAGGTTTGACAATCCTTCCGAGTTGGAAAATGGCAGGCGTCTATACGCCTCCGAGCGACAGGGTTGTTATTGGCTTTATCGGATTGGGACAACAGGGTTTGTCGGATTTCCACAGTTTTTCGCGATGCCCGGGCGTACAGGTCGTTGCGGGTTGCGATGTGGATTCCATCAAACGCGAACGTTTCAAACGGCGTGTGGAAGCATGGCAAAAGAAAAGTAACACCCGGCAAGGTTGCGATGTGTACGAGTTTTATCAGGACTTGCTCGACCGTAAGGATATCGACGTTGTCGCAATTGCAACTCCCGACCACTGGCATGCATTGACAACTATCCATGCCTGTCAGGCTAAAAAAGACGTGTATGTGCAAAAACCTTTGGCATACACTGTTACCGAAGGGCTCGAAATGGTTAAAGCCGTCCGCTGTAACGGACGCGTATTGCAAATCGGCAGTCAGCAACGTTCGAGTAAGGAGTTTCAACAGGCTATTTCGCTGGTGCGAAGCGGCGGTATCGGGCATATCGAAACAATCTACGCCGCAGTGGGCGATCCTCCGACGCCACTGAATCTTCCGGAACAGCCAATTCCCGTTTCGCTCAACTGGAATCAATGGTTGGGTCCGTTGAACGATTCGAAAGTGCATTATCATCCCGATTTATGTCCGCCCATTTCGCTGGATCCGGAAAAAAACGAACAGTTGTGGGGCGCATGGCGGTGGTATTGCGAAACAGGTAACGGATTTACTGCCGACTGGGGCGCTCACATGTTTGACATCGCTCAGGCTGCGATAGGTATGGATGGCTCCGGTCCAAGCGAATTTATCCCGAAAGGATACAATGGCGCTCAATACCTTACCATGAAGTACCTGAACGGAATCGTAATGACTGAACAGCCGTTCACTAAAGACGGCAGCGATGCAAAAGGAATCTGTTTCAATGGCACGAAAGGCTGGTTACGGGTTGCACGGGGATATATCGAATGTTCCGACCCTGCTCTTCTCGCAAAAGAAGAACAGAAAGTCGCCGCCGGCGAATACGAAGTCAGCGCTCCGCACAAACAGAATTTCATCGACGCTGTACGGTCGCGCAAGAATCCAATCGCTCCCGTCGAAGTCGGTTGCAGCACCAACACGCTGTGCTGTATCGCCAATATCGCTACCGAACTGAAACGTCCGGTGAAATGGAATCCGGCTACTCTGAGCTTCGGCGACGATAAAGAAGCAGCTAATCACCGACTGTATAAATACGAATACAGAGACGCTTATTTAGTGTAAACAGATAAATATAAAAATAACCAAAGACATGAGCGATTTTAAACAAAGCAGACGTGGATTTCTGAAAACGGCGGCGATTACCGTGACCGCTTTCACTATTGTTCCACGTAAAGTGTTGGGAGGCAGTTTTCTTGCGCCAAGTGATGAATTGACTAAAGCCATCATTGGTGTTGGCGGAATGGGCAGAGGGCATATCGGATACCCCGGCTCACGTTTGACGGCTGTCTGCGACGTCGATAAACGACATCTGGAGATTGCCCTCAAGCAAAGCCCCGCAGG
>JAISXV010000122.1 GCA_031270335.1 Prevotellaceae bacterium
AATATGATCAGGCACAGAAAGCAAAAAGTCATCATCGCAGCCAAATGCTTGGAATTTTATGGGAAGCAGAAGAAAAATTCGAGCCAATAATCACAGAAAAAGACAAAATTATCGAAGAACAATCACGGAAAATCGCCGAATTAGAACGTCTATTAAGTAAACAATAATCATGAAAAAGAGAATTTTAATAACAGGTGGAACAGGATGTATCGGGTCGGTAACAGTTTATAAACTGTTGCAATATTCCGGAATCGAAAAGATTGTCATCGCCACACGTTTGGGGAACATCAAACCACTGCAATTGTGGCTGGGCGAAAATCTTGATTCCCGTATCGAGTTTGTTACTCTGGATGTTTCAGACTGTGAAGCGGTGAAAAAGTTAATTCCCGAAATCAATCCGACGCACATCATTCATCTGGGCGGATTCCAAAGTCCCGACTGTTCGGCGCATCATCTTAAAGGGATGGAAATCAATGTCGGCGGGACGATGGTCTTGTTGGACGTCGCCGAAACGCTTCCAAATCTCGAACGGTTTGTGTTTGCGAGTTCAGGAGCGGTGTATGGAAAACGGGAACAGTATCCCGACTCTGTCATTAAGGAGGACGTCAGGCTGACTCCGCCGAATCATTACGGCGTCTGGAAACTTGCCGGAGAACATCTGGCACGATTTTTCCACGACAATACTCACATTCCGACTGTATGTCTCCGTTTGAACACAACATACGGTCCCGGACGCGACAGGGGAATGACGTCGGCTCCGACCAACGCCATGAAAGCCATTGCTCTCGGCGCTTCGCAACAGAAGACTGTCCCGTTTGTAATGCCTTATCAGGGACTGGAAAACTATCACTATGTCGAAGACGTCGGCGAATATTTTGCGGCTTGCACTTTGCAGCCTTTCGACGGATACGGGGAATTTAATATCAAGGGCAAAACGATTGAGGTAAAAGAGTTTTTGCAGATTGTACGGCAACAGGCGGATGAACTCGGGTTCGGAAAATACACGGATATTTCCATCGCCGATGACGCAAAATCAAACATGTTCAGTTACGATCTTTGTCATGACAAAATCGACGCTACATTCTACAATCTGCCGTTGACCGCTATCGACGAAGGCGTAAGGAAATCATTGAACACATTTTATAAACTGAATATATTATGAAAGAATTACCGATAGGAACACAGTCATTTGAAATATTACGTAACGATGGCTGTTTGTATGTAGATAAAACCGAATATATCTACCGTATGATTACGACAGGAAGAATTTATTTTCTATCCCGTCCTCGCCGGTTTGGGAAATCACTGTTGATAAGTACGCTGGATGCCTTATTCAGAGGACATAAAAAGTTATTCAACGGATTGTATATTTACGATAAATGGAACTGGTCGCAACAATATCCGGTTATCAAGATAGATTGGGGAAACATAAACCACTCGACGTCGCAAAAAATGGAGGAGAGTTTAGTTTTCGGACTGAAAAGTATTGCGAAAGATTATCAGATTACTTTAACCGCAAAGTTGGCAAGCGATTGTTTTAAAGAGTTAATTAAATCTTTACATGACAAAACCGGACAGGGAGTAGTCATACTGATAGACGAATACGATAAACCGATTACCTCTCATCTTTTCGATGATCAGTTGTCAGACATTAAGAAAGATTTACATGACTTCTATCAGGTAATGAAAGCCTCCGACGAATATGTACAATTTATTTTTATTACCGGGGTATCGAAGTTTTCGGGACTTTCGATCTTTTCGGCATTGAACAATCCGAAAGATATTACTTTACATGAAGATTATGTTTCAATTTGCGGATACACGCAGGAAGAACTTGAGAATAATTTTTCGGAGTATATCGACCGCACTGCCGAATATCATAATGTAACAAGAGAATATTTACTGGAACAAATTCGTTACTGGTACAACGGTTATACATGGGACGGGAAAACGGCAATCTACAATCCGTTTTCGACGCTTAATTTTTTCGACACCCGACGTTTCGACGATTACTGGTTCGGCACAGGCACGCCTACTTTTTTAATCGAAATTATTCGACGTCGCAACAGTCCGGACATTATGTTAAAACCGTTTACTATCAACAGCGATATGTTCCAGGGATATGACCCGACTAACATTGACGAAATACCTTTGCTGTTTCAAACCGGTTATTTGACTGTCAAACAGGTTCAACTGATTGACTTGCGTATCAAATATACGCTTGACGTCCCTAATATGGAGGTCAAAGAAGCGTTTTTGAAATGTTTGTTGCAATCTTACGGACAATATTCCAATATTCGGATAGCAGAACTGTACAAAACAATAGAACAGCAAATCCTCGCCTGTGACGAAGCCGGTTTTGCACGTACGCTCGAATCTATGGTCGCCACCGTTCCCGCCGAACTGCATACTGCCCGTGAATCCTATTATCATTCGATAATGCTGATATGGATGCGGACAATTGGGTTCGAAATACATGGCGAAGTATCGAACAATCTTGGATTTGCCGACGCTGTCTGGGAACAGCAGGGCGTAACCGTAGTCGCCGAAATAAAGTATCACGCCAGGAAAAAAATAAAATACCTGCTCAAAGAAGCGATGAAGCAAATAAACGACCGTCGTTATTATAATCGCAGTCTCGGGAAAGTCATTCTTTTGGGAATAGCTTTTTCGGGAAAGAACGTCGGTTGCAGAATGGAAGAATTAAAATTTGAAAAATAATCACAGTTAAACCCGCATATTTCGAATAAAAGAATAATACCATGCAAAAAACATTAAAAATCGGTTTTCTTGGAGCGGGCGACATTGCTAACCTTCATGCGGAAGCCATTAGAAAACTCCCCGGAGTAAAATTAAAAGGTCTGTGGAACAGGACTGCATCGAAAGGCGAAGAAAAAGCCGCCCGATACGGATGCATCACCTACCGGACGGAAGACGAATTGCTTAACGACCCCGAAATCGACGCCGTCTTCATCCTGACCAATGTGGAAACACATTTTCAGTACACCGTCAAAGCGGCAAAAGCAGGAAAACATATACTGATTGAAAAGCCCGTCGCCGATACGCTGGACGAATTAATGAAATTGAAGCATGTAATCGACGAAGCAAAAGTAAAGTGTATGCCTGTACACAATTACATTTACGAACCCGGCGTCAAACGTCTGTACGACATGATACACGAAGGCGCATTGGGCGACATCACACAGTTTTACATGCTCTACAACATTTTCCACGCCGAAGACAACCGCGTGCGATATCCGGGCGTGATACATCAGATACTTACGCATCACGTATATACGATGTTATATCTGGTTGGCAAGCCGCAATCGGTGTCGTGCATGAAAAGCACTATCAACGGGACTATCGCCCCGCAGGAAAACCTCGCAATGGCGATTATGAAGATGGAAAACAACGCTATCAGTCATTTATGCGCAAGTTTCACCGGCGACGACCATGCCGGAGAACCATGGACCTGTCTGATAAAAGTAATGGGAACCAAAGGAAGCGCTAAATACAGTTACCGCGACTGGGTGGTCAACGAACCGAACGGACCTCATTCGCAGACATATTACTGCTATCCAGAATCCATTAAAAACACGACTACGCATTTTGTAGAAAACGTCTTGCAGAAAGGCGAAGAGCCATTGTCGAGCCTTGAAGACGCGATTGTATGCCAGCGCATCATCGACGCCTGCGAAATATCCGCTGTCGAAGGAACACACTGTTTAATTAATAATTAACAATTAATATTTCATAAACCATGAGTAATTTACAAAACACAAGTAAACATTCTTACAATTACGGTTATATATGGCTGTTGACGATAGCGGCAGCCATGGGAGGCTTTCTTTTTGGATACGACTGGGTCGTTGTGGGAGGCGCAAAACCGTTCTACGAACCATTTTTCGGGATAGCAGACAACCCCGTCCGGCAGGGCTGGGGGACAAGTTCGGCTATGATTGGCTGTATGATCGGCGCGTTCATCTGTTTTCTCACCACCGAACGCTGGGGTCGAAAATGGTTGCTGGCGGCTGCCGGACTGATATTTTTGGTGTCGGCAATCGGGCTGGCTTTCTGTAACACATTTTTCTGGTATAACATCTGGCGGATTGTCGGCGGACTGTCTATCGGCGCAACACTGAACCTGTCGCCGGTATATATCTCCGAAATGGTGCCGCCGCATATCAGGGGAAAGTTCGTGTCGATAAACCAGTTGTTAATCAACGTCGGGATGCTGATTTGTCAGACCGTTAACTGGTCGATTGCCGTCACTCATGATGTCGGCGTTGTTCCCGAAGCGGCGGAGTTTGTCAACACATGGAACGCACAGACTGGTTGGCGATGGATGTTCGGAGCAGTGGCGATTCCTGCGATTATCTTTATGGTGATGATGGTTTTTGTTCCCGAAAGCGTGCGCTGGTTAGTAAAAAACAAGCAGAGCCAAAAGGCAAAGGAGACTTTAACCAGAATCGGAGGCGAAGAATATGCCATCGCCGAATTGAAAGAAATCGAAGAAACGGTAGCCAAAGAAGACCCCGGAATGGATTTCAGGGCGTTGTTACAGCCCAAGATGCTGAAAATCCTTGGACTTGGATTTTTTATCGCCATGCTTCAGCAGTGGTGCGGCATGAACGTAACGTTCTATTATGCAGCGGATATTTTCACGAAAGCAGGCTACGGAGTCAGCGACATGATGCTTCAGATTGTGATCATCGGCGGAATAGCGATGTTGTCGGTTGTAGCCACCATCCTGATGATCGACAAGGTCGGACGCAAAAAACTGATGCTGTTCGGCACTGCTTCGATGACAGTGATTTACGGCATTATCGGATTCCTGTTTCATCAGGAGATTAGCGGCTTACCGGTAGTGATATTCGTGCTGTTGAATGTGATGGCATATCAGTTGACCTTAGCGCCGATAGTGTGGGTAATACTGTCGGAGATTTTCCCGAACAGGGTACGGGGAGCGGCAATGTCATTGTCGGCATTAGTGCTGTGGATAGGCAACTTTTCGCTGACATACACTTTCCCGTCTATCAAGGACAGCATTGGCTGGGCAAACAATTTCTGGCTTTACGGAGGAATCTGTCTGCTTGGTTTCGTCATTCTGTACTTCATCCTGCCCGAAACAAAAAATAAAACGCTGGAACAGATTGAAAAAGAACTGACAAGATAGATTGTAGATTGAAAAAATAATAGTCGTCAGCGGGATTAAAAAAATTGTGTACCTTTGCGAAAAATATACGACAATGAAAGAATTTAATACATCAGGACCTTGTAAAACAATTACGATAGTAGGAGTGTGAGATAATAAACAATTATTACGATGACACAGATGGACATTGAAAATATAATAGCACAGGGCGAGGGCATATCCGTCGAATTTAAGGAAGCGAAAGAGAAAGTCTCGGCATCGCTGTATGAGACTGTTGTAAGTTTTGCCAACACCAATGGTGGTTATATCCTTCTGGGCGTGGATGACGAGGGAAACATTCCCGGAATACAATCAAATATATCTGATAATCAAAAATTTAATAATAACTACGTACCAAGTTCGGGTGAGATACGTACCAAGTCGGGGTTAAATCCAATCGAAAAAATCACCATGCTGCCGGATAAAAAATTACAATACATAATTAAGATATTGTTTGTTTCGGGAGCGCCAATATCAAGAGACGAATTAACAGATATATTTGTTTATAAAAACCTGGCTTTTTTTCGCCAGAATTATTTGAGACCGTTGGAAACAACCGGATTTATCAAAAGAACAAATCCCGAAAAACCAACGGCGTCAAATCAAAAATATGTGATTACAGAAAAAGGAAAACAATTTTTAACGGAATATAAATTTTAGACAAATGAATATAGTTGAGCAAATAATAACATACTGCAAATCGTTCTGCAACCGTCGGCAGACCGTTTGCCGTATGCAAATCATCTACCGCAACCGTCGGGGGACTTTTTGCAGTATGCAGCAAGTATCCCGACAGGCGTAGAACGATTTTTGCAGTATGCAACAAGTTCGACATCTTTATTTTGCATAAATATGAATTAAAAATTAAAAATAATCTATTATTATGAAAGAGAATATAAAATTGTTTGAAGAAAAAAAATTCGTACCGTATGGGACGAAGAAAAAGAAGAATGGTACTTTTCTATTGTGGACGTTATAGAAGTATTAACCGGAAGTCCAAACCCACAAGGATACTGGAGAGTATTGAAAAAGCGACTCCGCGATGAGGGCAATGAAACCGTTACAAATTGTAACGGTTTGAAGATGCCTGCAATGCACGTCTGGAACTGGAAAGTAAAACAGGAAAAAAAGTTGTTTCTTCGCTAAATGCCAGGACAGGTATTTTGCTGAATAAAACAGCAAATAAAGAACTCAATAATGATAATGAATCCAAATAATAATTAATTATGAAAGAGATAACACGAAGAAATTTTATTAAAGCAAGCGGCATGACCCTTGCTTCGGGA
>JAISXV010000128.1 GCA_031270335.1 Prevotellaceae bacterium
ACGAAAAGAAAATACCTGAAAACATAGACGAATACATTGCCGGATTTCTGCCGGAAATTCAAGAAATAATGAATGCTATCCGGACAACTATCTATGAAATAGCGCCCGAAGTCAAAGAAAAAATCAGTTGGGGAATGCCTACTTTTACAATGAAAAAAATCCTTGTTCAATTTGGCGGATTTAAAAGCCATATCGGATTTTTTCCCGGTCCGGCTGTCATAGAAGCATTTTCCAGAGAACTTACAGGATACAAGACAAGTAAAGGTACGATACAGTTTCCATATAAAAATCCTCTTCCATTGGAACTGATAGGAAAAATAATCAAATACAGGATTCAAGAAATAGCATAAATATGAAAACAGCAATACCCATTCGTTCCAACTCTCCCGCAATTTCGGACAATGCGGTAAAGGTACATCCGTAATTAAAAAATATTAATACATATATAAAAGACACTACTACCAAAAGAAAAAATTTACTGCGAATGCAATGATAAGCACTGACAAGCCCGAAGCTATTATTGAAATGATTCTTGTTTTTTTACTATTACTTCTTAAAAAAATATACAACCCTAAAGAAAAAATCAATATCGAAAATAGAATAACTGACATAAACCCTATTGAATGCATTTCATCATATAACAGAAATATAAAAAATGGAACACAACCATATAAAGCAAACAGAATTAATACAGGTTCTTCTTTGATCTGTTTGATTAGTTGCTTAACCGGCTCAAATTTGAATTTAAACATCAGGCTCACTATCCATGTGACTAATAATGGCAACATTGCCCAATATCCTAAAGGGTCGCTTTTTAAAGCAGGAACAGTTACCTTCATAAAATATAAACTGATAAATAAACAAAAACCTAACGCAGGAATAGACCAACGAGGAAAGTTATTCACCCATCCAACAGCCGTAAGAACAAACATAGCAAAAAAAGATATAACAAACAAAATAGATTGAATAGATAACGAAATTCCTAATCCGGAATTAGAAATAGCACATGCGATACCAAACATTCCAAAAGGAATTATTGTTAATAATAACATTCGTGACGAAAATGACTTTTCCATGATTTTTAATTTTCCAAGTTTTTTACCATTAATATTATGTTTTGAATTGATTGCATTTTATCAATATATATTTCTGATTATCCTGTTTTTTTTCGCTTGCTATCTGAGCAACTATTTTCTTACGATAGCGTATCAAATCCCAGAATTCCCGATCGGGCAGGGAGAAAAAAAGGAATGTTCAACTTGCTTAAACGGATATCCTGATCCCAAAAACCGTAATCTTTATGTCGCTTGAATTTTTTCATGCGCAAATGTACGCAAATATATAATAATATCCTACTGTTCAACAATATATTTATTATCCTTAATTCGATACGAAGTTTTTAAAGGTGCCCTATAGCCGTTAGAACGCAATGCGGGATTATAATGTACAACAAAATTCGTAAAATTATCCGTAACTTTGGGCGCAAAAACAGGAAATTATGCTTAAAATAGGATGTCATTTATCGGTCGCCAATGGTTTTACAGCTATTCTTTGAGTCATAAATTATTAAAAAAATATATGTTATATGAAGAACATTTTAGTTATTATTACGTTGATTACTTTAGGTTTATCTGCGTGCAATCGACCCGTACCGCAAAATGAAGAGTGGATACAATTGTTTAATGGAAAGGATTTAACCGGCTGGACAGTAAAGATTACCGGTTATCCGTCAGGCGAAAATTTCGGAAATACTTTTTACGTTGAAGACAGTATTCTGAAAGTAAAATATGATGCTTACGGCGATGATTTCGCCGGCAGATTCGGGCATTTATACACAAACAAATCGTATTCGCACTACAAATTACGTGTTGAATATCGTTTTGTAGGAGAACAGGCAAAAGGAGGCCCCGGTTGGGCATACCGTAACAGTGGCGCAATGTTGCATGCTCAAGCGCCTGAAACACTGTCGTTGGAACAAGATTTTCCGGTATCTGTCGAGGCGCAAATGCTTGGCGGCGACGGAATCAACGAACGTAAAACCGGAAATGTCTGTACTCCGGGAACCGAAGTTCATATCAATGGAGAGCTTTATGAAGGGCATTGTTACGAATCGACTTCGAAAACATATCACGGCGACCGCTGGACAACGCTCGAAATGATTGTGTTGGGCGACAGCATCGTCCATCATGTAATGGATGGAGATACCATCATGACTTATACGAAACTGACCGTCGGAGGCGGAAAACTCAGCCCGCAACAGCCTGTTATCGACGGACCTCTGACAGAAGGACGTATAGCCTTGCAATCCGAAAGTCATCCTGTCGAATTTCGGAAAGTCGAATTGCTGGATTTAAGTCCGAAAAAATGAATAAAAAATTAAAACAATATGGATATGAAAAAAGTTATAATTATTTCGAAAACAGCGTTGACGCTGATATTTGCAATACTGTTGATTGCATCCGTAACTTCGTGTCGAAAAGGAAAATCCATTATTGACGACGATGACGACGACAATCCCAGTAATCTTAACGCTACGGTGAATGAATGGATACTGGAAAATATGCAACTTTATTATCTGTGGAATACGCATATTCCATCACAAACAGATAAAACATTGTCGCCCGATGAATATTTCGAATCTCTGCTGTATCATCCAACCGACAGATTTTCATGGATACAGGACAATTATGTAGATTTGCTCAATTCCCTGTCGGGAGTAAATACCGAAGCCGGATATGATTTTAGTCTTTTACGTATGTCGCAAAACAATTCGGATGTAATAGGTTATATCACATATATCAAGTCCGGAACGCCCGCCGCAGCTGCCGGATTGCGACGTGGAGATTATTTTCAGGAAATCAACGGAAAGCAAATGACGCTCGACAATTATTCGTCGTTAATAGGCGAAACTTCAAAGCCTCACAAACTTGGAATATCTATCATCTCGGGCAACACTATCACGGGCATCAAAGATGTGTCGCTTGATGTGATAGAGAATTATCCCGAAAATCCGATTTTGTTAGATACTGTCTATACGATTTCGGGTAAAAATATCGGATATTTTGTGTACAATTTCTTTGCTCGCGACAAAGGCGACGGGAGCGTTACTTATGAAAAAGAACTGAACGATATTTTCGGCAAATTCAAATCGCAGCAAATCGACGAACTGATTGTTGATTTGCGATATAACGGCGGCGGCGCGGTTATCACGACCGAAGCTCTTGCTACAATGATTTCGGGACGAAGCAAAAGCGAAGTATTCTATGTTCAGGAATATAATTCCATTCTTCACGAATATTTTGTAGGGGAAGAAGGAGCAAATTACAATAAATCATACTTTATTGACAATATCGAAAAGTATAACGCCAGAGGAGATGTAATAGAAACAACTCCAATCAACAGTCTTTCGGGGCTTTCGACTGTGTATTTCATTGTTACGGGACGGTCGGCTTCTGCCAGCGAATTGCTTATCAACGGTTTGAAACCTTATATGGACGTGGTGTTAATCGGTGAAACGACTTATGGCAAAAATGTCGCTTCAATCACAATATATGAAGAAGACGTTGCAAAACAGAAAGATAATAAATGGGGAATGCAGCCAATAATAGTGAAAATGAAAAATGCACAAGATTTTTCGGATTATGGAAACGGATTCACTCCCGACATAGATATATCGGAACTTGATGGCGAAGGCATTGTTATCAAACAATTTGGCGATACCAGCGAAATATTGCTGAAAACGGCAATCAACAAGATATTTGACGTGGAAACCAAAACCGTGACAACAAAACATCTTGGTTCCCGTGCAATATTTGTCGGTTCTGCTACCGACAGAACTCCGGCGCGCCGGAATCAGTATATTACGTTGAAAGATATTGTAAAAAATAGATAGTATTGTAATGAAATATAAGGAACTAACGATAAACAATCCGGCGGAACTGATATTTGGTAATGCACCTAAGCCGGTGAAAACACGTCGTGGGCTTGTCATCGGAGGTGGAAAAGTTTATACCGAACTGAACTTCACTTTGCCCACAATCACTATCAACGACAGCGCTTTACCTGAAGTGTACCGGCATTACAGCGAAATAGCCGATGGAGCGCTTCGTCGTGCGGTTGAATTGAACTCAAACGGAGTAATCCTCGAATTTGAGACCTTGCTCGAAATGACGCAAAAACCCAAAATCGGCGTCGAAATCGTGAAAATCATGAATGATATTTGCGAAAATTATTTCCAAAAATACGGACTTATTTCCGAAATACGGCTTACACCCAACGATTTGCGTGAATTTGAACGTCCTGCAAAACAACGGACAACAGCCTTGCTCGAACCAATGATCGAACTTTTCGAAGAAGGATTGCGGGAAGGAGGCGACCTCTTGTCGATTGAAAGCACAGGCGGAAAGGAAGTTTCGGACGAAGCGCTGATGATGTGCGATATCAAAACCCTTGTCTTCGCCCTTGCCGTTTTGGGAGTTCGCGATATGCGGTTTTTATGGCGTAAGATGGTCGATATCACAACGAAACAGGGAAAAATAGCAGCAGGCGATTCGGCTTGCGGATTTGCCAACACTGCTATGGTTCTTGCCGAAAAGAAGTATATACCAAGAGTTTTTGCGGCTTTGGTACGTGTGATCTCCGTTGTTCGTTCCATTGTCGCCGTCGAAGAAGGAGCCGTGGGTCCCGATAAGGATTGCGCTTACGAAGGTCCTTTCCTTAAAGCCATTACCGGTATCCCAATTTCGATGGAAGGAAAAACGGCTGCCTGCGCGCATCTAAGTCCGATTGGCAATATCGCTTCGGCATGCACGGACTTGTGGAGTAACGAATCGGTGCAAAACATCATGTTGCTCTCCGGAATGGCGCCGACGGCATATCTTGAGCAACTTGAATATGACGTACGTCTGATGAACGAAGCTCTCAAAGAAGGAACCGTGCCTGCACATGTATTGCAACATCTGATGGTCGCTTCGGATATCTACACTGACCCTCAGGCTCTGATACTTGCGCCCGAAAACGTGATTCGTATTTCAAATGTCATGATGAAAAACGATTCTTACCTCGCCAATGCAAGGGATGGAGCGCTCGAAGCATTGAATATCATGGAAGAAGCGATAAAATCGGGACAGATGAAGATTTCGGACATGGAAACTGTTTATCTCGCTACTTTGCGTGACGAATTGAACAGTATCCCCGACAACGAAGGCGATTTTGTCGAAATGATGACGCCCTTGATCGACAAAAGTAAATTCATTCCCGAAGAATATGGACTTTAACAATTAATAATTAACAATTAATAATTAACAATTAATGGGTTATGACATCAAAAGAAACAGTATTGCAGTCGTTGAATCATAAGGCGGGGCGGATTCCGGTCGATTTCGGAGCTACTTCCGTCACAGGGATTCATTGCCGGATTGTGGAGGCGTTGCGCCGTCATTACGGTCTGGAAAACAAGCCGGTCAGAGTCATCGAACCTTTCCAGATGCTTGGCGAGGTCGATGAGGAATTGCGGAAAATCATTGGCATCGACGTCGTTGGCGTCTGGGGACGGCAAAATATGTTCGCCATCGACGAAACACGTTTACACGAACAGGTGACGCCCTGGGGACAGACAGTGTTGGTGGCGGAAGGAATTGATTTTACGCCCGATAAACACGGGGACGTATATATCTACGCCAAAGGGAATCGCAATTTTCCGCCCTGCGCAGTCATGCCCGAAGGTTGCTTCTTTGTGAACGCTATCGAAAGAGGCGGCGTTGTGGACGATGACAGCCTCTCGGTCAACGATAATCTTGAAGAATTTGGATATATCTCCGACGAAGACCTGTCGCATTTTGCACGTGAAGCCAATAAAGCCGCCGCAACGGGAGCCGCCGTCGTTGCCGCTTTCGGTGGAACAGCGCTGGGCGACATCGCTTTCGTTCCCGGAATGGGACTCGAACAGCCGAAAGGAATACGTTCGGTCGCCGAATGGTATATGTCCACCGTTCTGCGTCAGGATTATATTCACCAGATATTCGAAAAACAGACGGATATCGCTATCGAAAATTACCGTCTGCTCTGGGAGAAAACAGGCGACAAGGTTGATGCGGTGTTCACCTGCGGAACGGATTTCGGTACGCAAACTTCGCAGTTTTGTTCTGTCGAAACGTTCAACGAACTATGGCTGCCGCATTATAAACGGATGAACGACTGGATTCACCAAAATACATCGTGGAAAGTGTTCAAACACTGTTGCGGCTCAATAATCCCGCTCATACCTTCGTTCATCGACGCCGGTTTCGACATTCTGAATCCCGTACAAATCAATGCTAAAGACATGGATTCGCAACGACTGAAAGACGAATTTGGCGATGCAGTGACATTCTGGGGCGGCGGAATAGATACGCAGAAAATATTACCCGCCGGAACTCCCGGACAGGTTAAAGAACATGTCCGGCAACAGTGCGAAATTTTCGGTCGAAACGGCGGTTTTGTGTTCAATTCCGTCCATAACATCCAAGCAAACGCACCGATAGAAAACGTGGTAGCAATGATTGAAACCCTTAGGGAGTTAAGAACTAAGAGTTAAGAACTAAGAACTAAGAGTGAGAGATAGATAATGATTACACCATATAATAAATATAAAACTCTATAAAGCAATGGAAAGTATTGATAAATTGTATGAGGCTATTTTGAAAGGCAATCTGCCTTTAGCTGTCGAAATGACAAAGATAGCCATTGAAGAAAAGATAGACCCAAAATCTATCATTGACAACTACATGTCGAAAGCGATGGACGAAATCGGTTCACGTTTCGAAAATGGGAAGGCGTTTGTTCCCGAACTGCTGATGTCCGCCCGCGCGATGAAAGGCGCTCTGGAACTGCTGAAACCTTTGCTGGTCGACAACAATATTCCCCGCGCGGGTACTATTGTTATCGGCACCGTCAAAGGCGACCTGCACGATATCGGCAAAAATCTGGTTGCTTCGATGCTCGAAGGTAGCGGTTTCGAGGTGATTAATCTTGGCGTGGATATCTCGTCCGAGAAATTTATCGCTTCGGTTGTGGAACATAAAGCCAATATCCTGTGTCTGTCGGCGCTGCTCACTACCACAATGAATTACATGAAAGAAGTGATTCGGGCAATTGAAACGGCGGGCGTCAGAGACAAGGTGAAAATAATGATTGGCGGCGCTCCCATCAATTCCGCTTTTGCAAAGGAAATCGGCGCCGATGGATACAGCAGTAACGCTAACGCTGCCGTGTCGTTGGCGAAACAACTGCTCGCTTCGTAAACAGCGCCGAAAATGGACGACAACAGCATTGCATACAGCGAAATAGAACTGTCGCCTGAGGAAGTGCTTAACGAAATAGGGTACGGAGAATCACATCCCGACAATGAGGTTATGGATGTGATTCTCCAACTGTTGGCTCTGCTCAAGCGTGAAGTGCAACCTCGATATGTCTATCTGATTTCCGACGGCAGGATTGAAGGAACAACCGCCGTCCATATCCAAAACCATGTACTGAATACCGGTCCGACGATTAGCCGTTTGCTGGAAAAATCGACTTCGTTTGCTGTTTTTGCGGCTACTGCCGGCGTCGAATTTGAACGAATTATTCAGGAATATAAAAAAACGGAAGACATTCTTGTTCACTACATTCTGGACGTCATAGGAACAACGGTTGTGGAAAAAGCCGGCGACTATCTCGAATCGAAATTGGAGAAAAATTTTCCCGATATGCTTCATACGCACCGTTTCAGTCCGGGATACTGCAACTGGCATCTGACCGAACAGCGGAAAATCTTCGCTTTGTTGGGAAACCGTCCATGCGGCATCACTTTGTCGGACGTCTGTCTGATGCATCCAATCAAATCCATAAGCGGCATTATCGGTATCGGGAAAGACGTCCAAACCAAAAAATATGCCTGCCAGTATTGTGAACTGGAAACTTGTTATAAGAGAAAAAAGTAAGAAAATGTAAAAAAATATATAACTTTGCACTTTAATTGATAAAAAATGGACAGGCGTAAATTTATTCGTACAGGAGTTGTTGGAGTAGCCGGTTTGACGGTTATGGGGTCGGGTATAAGTTGCGGAGAATCATCTGGAACGGTTGACAGAGTGAAACTTGGTAAAAGCGGATTACGTGTTTCGCGTATCGCAATGGGAACGGGAACCGTAGGTTATGGAAAAGCCTCGAATCAGACCCGTCTCGGCATGGAAAAGTTTGTCAATCTGGCGCATCATGCTTATGAAAAAGGAATCCGTTTCTACGATATGGCAGACGGTTACGGTTCGCAACCTTTTGTCGGCGAGGCAATAAAAACACTTCCACGCGACAAAATTACGCTGATGACAAAGATATGGACACAACCCGACGGCTCCGAAAATATGGGTAATGTTCGCGAAATCATCGACCGTTGCAGAAAAGAAACCGGCGTCGAATATTTCGATATATTGTTGATGCATTGTCTGATGCAGGGCGATTGGCACAAAACGCGCACGCATTATATGGAAGCGTTTTCGAAAGCCAAACAGGAGGGAACAGTCCGTGCGGTTGGCGTATCGTGTCACAATATCGACGCTCTTGCCGAAGCCGCTGTAAATCCCTGGGTTGATGTTATTTTAGCACGTATCAACCCTTTCGGAACCAACATGGACGCCGCTCCCGATGTTGTGCGTGAAATTCTCGCACGGGCAAAAGAAAACGGTAAAGGCGTCGTTGGGATGAAAATATTTGGCGAAGGCAAACACGTCTCCGACAGCGAACGCGAACAATCTATTAAATACGTTGTTACACAAGGCAATGTTCACTGTGTAACGCTCGGTTTGGAATCGGAATCGCAAATGGACGACGCCATCGAACGTGTCATGCGCAATGTCAAAGGATAATAAACGATTATGAAAGAAGAAATTATTATAGCAGGATTTGGAGGACAGGGAGTATTGTCGATGGGAAAGATACTGGCATACTCGGGAATAATGCAAGGTCAGGAAGTGACCTGGATGCCGGCTTACGGTCCGGAAATGAGGGGCGGAACAGCCAATGTTACAGTGATATTAAGCGACGACGCAATCAGTTCGCCGATAGTCGGCTGTTACGACACCGCCATAATCCTCAACCAGCAGTCGATGACAAAATTCGAGAAAACGGTCAAACCCGGCGGATTGCTGCTGTATGACCCTAACGGGATAACAATGCCCCCGACACGCAAAGATATCGAAATCTACAAAGTCGAAGCCGCCGCCGAAGCGGCAAAATTAAACAACTCACGGCTTTTCAACATGATTGTACTCGGCGGATTTCTCAAAATCAAACCCATCGTCAAAGACGAAAACGTTATCGCCGGACTAAAGAAATCGCTGCCCGAACGTCATCATAAGTTAATACCTCTCAACGAAAAAGCTATCGAACGGGGAAAAGAAATTGTTGTCGCTAATTAAAGGCAAACCTCAAGTATCATATTCATAAGCCATTGAGGTTGATACATCCCGACGAAAAAGAAGATTGCGAGTAAGGCAAACTGAATCCATAAAGTTGCGCTGTCTTCTTTTTCGAAAGATAAAACGGTTGCCGGTTTGTCGCCATATACTATTCCAAGCAGTTTACTGCAAAGGAAATAGAGTATTATACATATCACCGATATCAATATAATCAATGTGATGATGTTTTTGCTCAGCGCCGAAAAAACGTACATTTCCGAAATGAACAATGCCGAAGGCGGAATAGCCGTCAACCCTAACAAACATAAAATCAGCACAAGCGAGCCTTTTGGAGATATGCGCCGGTAACCTCCGAGATTCTCTAATCTGTAGCTTCCGTAAGTTTTTCCAATCACAGACAGGCGCATGAATGCGGTCGATTTCACAAACGAGTGCATAAGCACGTGAAACACAGCATAAAATGTGCCTGCTTTACCTGTCGAAAGTATCAACAGCGCAATACCCATATTTTCGACGGTAGAATATGCAAAAAGTCGCTTACAATGCTCTACCTGTGCGATATACACCGCCGCAACCAGCAAACTGACAACTCCGGCAATAAACATGACATTTTGCGCCCACGGAAGAACCGGCGAATCAAACAGCAACTTGTATATCCTGAATATCGAAACAAAACCCAGATTCACCATTGCCGTAGAGAAAAACGCGCTCATCGGCGTCGGAGTAACATGATTCGCATCAATACCAATCGGATAGAGAGGAAAATATTCCATTTTGCAACTGTAACCCGTCAAAACCAGCACAAAGGCAAGTTTCAGATACAGAGGATTAGCCGTTGGAATTGCTTCAGCCAGACTGCCGAACGACATGTTGCCATGCTGATTTTTCAATACTATACTTAAAAACAGGATGCCGAGATATGCAATCAAAATACCTATCGAACAGACAAATACGTATTTCCATGCGGCTTCCAGCGCTCTTTCGGTTCGACGGTGATATATCAACAGCGCCGAGCCTAAAGTGGTCGCTTCAATCAAAACCCAGGTCGCAGTAACATTGTTCGAGAAATAAGCGCCTGTGATCGAAGCGCATAGCGACACAAAAGCGATGTTATACAGTCCGGTTTGTTTGGCGTCTTCTTTGTCGAGATATTTTTTACTGTGATAAAACACTGCAAATGAAATGATAACCAAGGTTCCAAAAAAGAGTATTCCCAGACTGTCGTATTTGAAAATGCCTGTTTCGGTCAAATCTTTGTTCAGGATAACATATAGCAGAAACAATGCCTGCGCAACAAGAAAACCAAAAGTCAGGTCAAACATTTTTTTTTGCTCTGTCTCCCTGTATATCAGTCCGGTGATAACAAAAGCGCATAGAAAATAAACTAAAATCATAAAATTATATATTGCTGACGCCTAACAGGTAGCAAATTGCCGCCATACGGGCATAAACGCCGTTTTTTGCCTGATTGAAATAATACGCCTTGGGGTTATTGTCCACATCTTCGGATATTTCGCCGACACGCGGCAAAGGATGCAAAACCTTCATATTGGGCTTTGTCTTTTCGAGCATAATGTTACGGAGGATATACGTATTTTTCAGTTTTTCGTATTCCATTGGCTCCGAAAACCGTTCTTTCTGGACTCTCGTCATATATACAATGTCCGTATCTATGATGTTTTCAGCCAAATCGCGATGTTCTTCGAACCGTATGTTATTCCTGGTCAGATATTTCTTGTACTCTTCGGGCATGGCAAGTTCTTTGGGAGCGATAAATCTGAATGTGGGGTTGAAATGCGACATTGCCATTAATAACGAGTGAACTGTACGTCCGTATTTCAGGTCGCCAACCATCGTTATATGCAGGTCGTCAAGGCGTCCCTGCGTTTTTTGGATTGAGTACAAATCCAGCAGCGTCTGAGTAGGATGCTGATTCGACCCGTCGCCGGCATTGATTATCGGTACGTTAGATACTTCGCTCGCATACCGGACGCTTCCTTCCAGCGGATGACGCATCACAATCATATCTGTGTAGTTGGAAATCATCGTAATAGTGTCTTTTAAGGTTTCTCCTTTCGAAACGCTTGTGTTCGACACTTCCGAAAATCCTATCACTCTTGCTCCAAGACGATTGATTGCCGTTTCGAAACTCAGACGCGTGCGTGTCGAAGGTTCGAAAAATATACTTGCAATGACTTTGTTTTCTGCAAGTTTCCGGTTCGGATTGACTTCAAACGCCGCCGCCATATCCAGAATTTCCAATATCTCCGGCTTCGACAAGTCATTTATTGATACCAAACTTTTCATTTTTTAATAACTTTTACGTGGGCAAAGTAACTCAAAAGAATTGACATGACAAAAATTTTTACAGGTTCGATTGATTAACAATCAATTGAGAATTGAGAATTGAGGGTGATGCTAACGATTTTAGATTTTAAATTGATGATTTAATAAATATTTCGTTTCAAAAGAATTTATTGCTTATCTTTGCGCCCAATATTCAAATTGTAAAATGGATGACGATAGAAAAAAACGGAGCCTTAAACGCTTGAATTTCAAAGATAAATACCGTCTGGGTATTTATAATGACACTACTTACGAGCAGGTTTTTCACTTCCGATTGAAGGGTCGGGAGGTGTTGGTTGTACTTGTTATTTTCATATTTTTACTGGTTGGATTAAATACTTTTTTCATTGCTTTCACCCCGATAAGGGAATTTATTCCCGGCTATCCCAACAAGGAAACCCGCCGGATAATGCAAAATAATGTATTAAAGATAGATTCGCTCGAAAACGAAATCGCCGAATGGACGCATTATTGGAATAATTCGATAAGAGTGTTATCGGGCAGCAGTACGCAAATCGTTCAAAATCCGCCTGATTCGAATATTGAAAACAAACCTTTTGTCGATGTCAGGTCTAAGCAGGATTCTATATTTCGCGACAGGATTGAACAGGAAGAAAAATTTGATTTCAGAGAAAATCTTTCTTTCAAAAAAGGCAGAAACATTGCGGAAATACATTTTATGGCGCCACTTAAAGGCAAAATCACATCGAAGTTCAATTCAAAAGAAAACCATCTGGGAATCGATATTGTTTCGTCGCCAAATGACGTTGTGGTGGCTACCTTCGACGGCACTGTCATCGTTGCGGAATGGACAATCGAAACGGGTAATACTATTCTGATTCAACACAGTGACAATATCGTTTCGGTGTATAAACATAATGCCAAACTGCTTAAAAAACAGGGCAGTAAAGTGAAAACAGGCGATGCTATCGCAATCATGGGCAATTCGGGCGAGTTGACCTACGGACCACATCTGCATTTTGAGTTGTGGAACAGCGGCGTCCCGATTGACCCCGAACAATATATTGTATTTTAATACAGAACTTAATAATTTAAAATAAATAAATAAATGATAAGGATATGAAAATAAAGAGATTACAGGGCGACTGGCCAAAAATAGGCATTCGTCCCACTATCGACGGACGCATGGGTGGCGTGCGTGAATCGTTGGAACAACAAACGATGAACATGGCGGAAAGTGTTGTTGCATTTTTGACTTCCACATTGAAATATCCCGACGGAACGCCGGTTCAATGTGTTATCGCCGATTCGACTATCGGAAGAGTGGCTGAAAGTGCAGCCTGCGCCGAAAAGTTCAAGAAAGAAAATGTCGGCGTAACTCTCACGGTTACTCCTTGTTGGTGCTACGGAAGCGAAACAATGGACATGGATCCTCATACGGTGAAAGCGGTGTGGGGTTTCAACGGCACCGAACGTCCGGGCGCGGTTTATCTGGCTGCGGTTCTGGCTGCTCACGCTCAGAAAGGATTGCCTGCGTTCGGCATTTACGGTCACGACGTTCAGGACGCCGGAACGACCGAAATTCCTTGCGATGTAAAGGAAAAACTGTTGCGTTTTTCGAAGGCTGCTTTGGCTGTCGCTACTATGCGCGGCAAATCGTATCTTTCGATAGGCGCTGTGTGTATGGGTATTGCAGGTTCGATTGTGAATACCGACTTTTTCGAAAGTTATCTCGGAATGCGTTGCGAAGGTATCGACGAAGTGGAAATTATCCGCCGTATGACGTTGGATATTTACGACAAAGACGAGTACGAAAAAGCATTGGTATGGGCTAAAGCCAACTGCAAGGAAAACGAAGACATCTGCAACCGTCAGGATTTGCAGAAAGATCGTGCAGGAAAAGACAGCGACTGGGAATTTGTCGTGAAAATGACATTGATTGTCCGTGACTTAATGACCGGCAACCCGAAACTCAAAGAACTGGGATTCGGCGAAGAATCGCTCGGTCATAACGCTATTGCCGCCGGCTTCCAGGGACAGCGTCAATGGACTGACTTCTATCCCAATGGCGATTTCACCGAAGCAATCATGAACTCGTCATTCGATTGGACGGGCGTGCGACAACCATACGTGCTTGCCACCGAAAACGACGCTCTCAACGGAACGGCAATGCTTTTCGGATACCTGCTCACTAACACGGCGCAGATATTCGCCGACGTCCGCACTTACTGGAGTCCCGAATCAGTCGAAAGGGTAACGGGTAAAAAACTGACGGGCAAAGCGGCTAACGGCATTATCCACCTGATTAACTCCGGCGCGGCGTCGCTCGACGGCTCGGCTCGTCAGAAAGATAAAGACGGAAATCCGGCGATGAAACCGTTCTGGGACATCAGCAACGCCGAAGCGCAGGCTTGTCTTGACGCAACACGTTGGGTACCTGCTAACCGTGAGTATTTCAGAGGCGGCGGTTTTTCATCGAAATTCCTTTCGCTCGGAGGTATGCCGTGTACGATGGTTCGCTTGAATCTTGTCAAAGGTCTTGGTCCTGTGCTGCAAATCGCCGAAGGATGGACTGTGGAAATCGACCCCGAGGCTCACAAAATCCTCGACGACAGAACCGACAAAGGCTGGCCCACAACATGGTTCGCTCCACGTCTGGCTGACAACGATAATTTCAAAGATGTGTATTCCGTGATGAACAACTGGGGCGCTAATCACGGCGCAATCAGTTGCGGACATATCGGCGCTGACTTGATTACGTTGGCGTCGATGTTACGTATCCCCGTGAGTATGCACAACATAGACGAAAAAGACATCTTCCGTCCCGCCGCATGGGGCGCTTTCGGAATGGACAAGGAAGGAGCCGATTATAGAGCATGTCAGGCTTACGGACCGCTCTATTGAGTTAAGAGTTAAGAACTAAGAGTTAAGAGTTAAGTGGGGACTTTTGCAAGTCTCCACTTATTTTTTGTAACGGATTTTCAATCTCCTGACTTCGCCAATGCGTCACCCAAATCGGTGACACAAAATTTGTAATATGTTGCCCTACAGATTGTTATAAAATATGCGTCGGAAAAGTGTCGAAGTCAGGAGTTAAGAATTAAGTGGGGACTTTTGCAAGTCTCCACTTATTTTTTGTAACGGATTTGTGGACAATTTCAATCTCCGGCAATTTCCGTATCTTCTTCTTTTTCGTCTTCGACAAAGTCGAGTAATTGATTTTCTTGCAGGATATTGTACCATTCGATCATTTTTTTGACATGATGCGGATACACTTTATCCTTGTTGTATTCAGGAACAATTTCTTCAAAATAAGCCATTAGTTCCTCAGATGGCGATTTGTGCGATATTGCCTGTTCGCCGCCGGTTTTGTCCTTGATTTTCAATAAAATTTCTTGCAAGAGCAAATCGTCGCCATTATTGGTATAGATGGTTATTTCTGCCAGCGAACTTATTTTCGTCGCAGCGGCGACGCAAGTCCGTTTTCCGTCCTTGAGACTTTCGACGATAATCCCATGACGAGCTTGGGAAAGATATTTGTACAAACCCGGCTGTCCGGAGATTGATACGATTTTTTGCAAATCAGTCTGCATTTTCTTATAAATTTTTTAATATTGATTTCCGTAAATTTTTTAATTCTCCTTTAATACTTAAATCCAATTGTTTACCATCGACGTTAAGTATAAATCCGCCGATGATTCCGGGGTCTATACTTATTGACATTTCAACAATAGCATTGTCGTTATAATCTTTCAAAACGTAATTCTTGATGCTTTCGATAAATTCATTGTCAAGTTCGACAGCGGTTATTAAATCCACATACACAAGATTTTTCGCTTTCCGGTACACCGACAGGTAAGCCGATGCGATATACAGCAGCAAATCGTGTTTTTCTTTGTCGAAAACAAATTCGTAAAACTGTTGCGACGATTTCGTTACATTGCCTCCCGAAGCCGTTTCCAGCGCCTGCAACTTGGCGGCAAGCGTAAGAACAGGGCTTTGTAAAAACCTCTTCAATTCGGGGACAGTCAAAAAACTGTGCGACAAAAATTTCATTTCGTCATACACCTTATCTTCTTCACTATTGTCCGTAGCAAAAGCGTAAAACGCCCGTGCATATCGCGACGACAATGTACCGATAGTTGCCATGTTCATTGTTCAAAAGATTTAATTTTCAACTGTTTCACTCATTTTACCTGCCAATTTTCTTGCGAGCGCTTTCTGTTCTGTAACGTCTTCCAATTTTTTCTTGAGAATGATTTCCGCAACATCAACCGACAGATTCGCTACTTTCCGGTCGATTTCCTTAACAGCCTCTTCTCTTTGTTTTTCGATGAACTTGTGCGCTTCGTCAATAATTTTTTCCGCTTCGGCTCGAGCCTGCTCTTTCGCTTCGCTGATGATAGAGTCTTTGAGTCGTTTGCCTTCCTGCAGTATTTTAATTTGTTCTTCTTTTGCCTGAGAGATAAGTTCCTGACTTTCTTGTTGAAATTCATCCAACTGTTCTCTGGCTTTCTGCGCCGATATCAGGGCGTCTTCGATGTGTTTATTTCGCTCGTTGATGCCCTTCAAAATACCGGGCCACGCATATTTTCGCAATATGACAAATAATATCACAAACGAAAGCAGCATCCAAAACAGTAACCCTACATCCGGTTTGAAAAGATCCATACTCTTGTCGATTAGCCTGTTATTAAAGTATCAACGCCAAGATACACACTAAAATCGCAAAAAACGTAGCGCCTTCGATCAGCGCCGCAGCAAGTATCATACTCGACCTGATATCGCTTGTTTTTTCGGGTTGCCGCGCTATGGCTTCCAACGCCGAGCTGCCTATTTTACCTATACCTATTGCAGCTCCGACAATCGCTATGCCTGCTCCGATCGCTGCACCTACATTCGCTATTCCTGTAGTTTGCAAAAGAATTAATCCTAAAATCATTTTCTTAATTTCCTTTTTTTAAAATGTTAATTATATATTAAATAATAAATTACAAATAATCGTCGTTCCGGAACAAAGTCCCTCGATATTTCCAGTATGTTACCATAATAAACCCGAACAGCATCCCGCCAAGATGCGCAAAATGAGCAACTCCGGCCATTGTCTGGGTTACTCCGAGAAACAGTTCCAATACGCCGTATATCACTACTAACCAAATTGCTTTCAATCGCACAGGAGGTATTATGAGTTGCAATTCCGTTTGCGGAAACATCATTCCGAAAGCGAGCAAAATCCCGAACACCGCTCCCGATGCGCCCAACATGGGTGTTCCGTAAATTTTTTGTATCGCCAAATATTCGGCGATATCCAGATTTGTTATTTTCAGATATTCGATAAACAAATGCAAACAGGCGGCGCCCAAACCCGTTAAGATATAATAGAACAGAAATTTTTTTCCGCCCCAAACTCTCTCTATCTTGCTGCCAAACAACCATAAAGCATACATATTGAAGAACAGATGCATCAAATCGGCATGCATGAACATGTGTGTAAGCAACTGAAAAAACTTGAAAAACGGAGATGCCGGATAAAAAAGCGAAAATGTTTCGATCATAAAACCTTCGAACAGATAACGCGCCAAAAACATCAATCCGTTAACTATTAACAGATTCTTCACCACTACGGGCAT
>JAISXV010000137.1 GCA_031270335.1 Prevotellaceae bacterium
CGTTGGCGATTTTGAAAATATAAAAAGTAAATCATTAAACGATTTTATCTGCGAAAGCAATAAAATAAAACGGATAATATTTGTAAAAACGGTCGAAGATGCTTTGGAAATATTCAGTCGGTAACTGATTTTTCGCTACGGACTGTTACCGTAATTTATCATTTCAAACAAAAGTACATCTTTTATTAGACATTTATGACATTGCCGGTTTTGGACGAATTTTTGCAGAATTACGACTAATACCGGTACATATTTCATGCCTACCTTTGTCGAAAATTTTGGAACAGTACTCCGCACATCCTCGAAATTTACCGAAGAAAAACGGTGTACATAGCAATCTGCTGGCAAAACGAAAAAGGCGAAATGGTATCATTTCGTGAAATCGAAAGCGCTATCGTTCCATAATAGAAACGGTGTATGTGGGTTGAAACATGTTATTGAAGTACAAATAGCGAACGCTTTTCTTTTTAACATTTTTTCTGTCCGCTAACTGTACTGAACATAAATGGCATGCGTCCGTTTCTATCTTGTAATTCAATTTTATTGGAAAAGGGGAAGTAAAAGCTTGCTTCCCTTTTTCGTTTCGTATGCGCTCCTTGTGTTCTTTGCGGTTATATTTCTCCGCAAAGCAAAAAACGCAGGAATTAGCGTTGACCGGAGTGCATTGCCAAAGTTTTTTCCCATTCCCAAGCTGTGGCGAGCATTTTTTCGGTCGATGTTTCTGCTTTCCAGCCAAGTTCGTTATTTGCGAAAGCAGGGTCTGCCCACACTTTTTCGACGTCTCCTTCACGGCGGGCTACGATTTTTCTGTTGACTTTCACGCCTGTAGCCTGTTCGAACACATTAAGTATCTCCAACACTGACAGTCCTTTGCCTGTTCCCAGATTGAAAAATTCTATCCCGTTTTTGTTTTTATTTTCCAGAAGACGTTCTACAGCAATGACATGAGCCTTTGCCAAATCGACAACCCAGATGTAGTCGCGGATAGCTGAGCCGTCGGGAGTATTATAGTCGTCGCCGAAAACGCTCAGGCATTTACGGATACCGATTGCCGTCTGTGTGACAAAGGGAATCAGATTGTTAGGCACGCCGTTGGGCAGTTCGCCGATTGCGGCGGAAGGATGCGCTCCGACAGGGTTGAAGTATCTTAAAGCGATACATTTCAGGCGATTGTCGGCATGAATAGTATCCCGTATTATTTCTTCGGCGATTTGTTTTGTATTTCCATAAGGCGATGTTGCCGGTTTTACGGGGGCGTCTTCGGTGACGGGCAAAATATCAGGCTGTCCGTAAACAGTGCATGATGAGGAGAATACCAGATTGAAAGCCTTGTATTCGTTCATTAATTCGAGGATATTCAACACCGAGCCCAGATTGTTTTTATAGTAAAGCAAAGGTTTTTCGACCGATTCGCCAACAGCCTTGCTTGCAGCAAAATGGATTATCGCCTCTATTCCGGGATATTTCTCAAAAACATCAGCCATAGCCTGTTTATCCTGACAGTCAACCTTTTCGAAAGTCGGTTTTTTCCCTGTGATTGAAGCTATGCCGTCGAGTACATCAATCGAAGAATTAGACAAATTGTCAACAATAATCACTTCATATCCATTGTTTTGAAGTTCAACTACGGTGTGGGAACCAATATAACCCGTTCCTCCTGTTACTAAAATTTTACTCATTATTTATTTTTTTATTAAATCATTCAAAAACTTCTCCAAGAAAACGCTTTCCAATCCGCGTCCTGCAATTATTTTGTCCTTATCCAGCACATATACTTGTGGGACAGAATACAAGCTGTAAGCAATCCTGAAATCGTTGACATTTGCCGGATCCCATACGTTTATCCAGTCTGTCAATTTATGTTTTGATAAAAACTCGATCCATTCTGTTTTGTTGTCGCGTGCATATACGCAAAATCCAGCCAATCCATGGTCTTTAAACTTTTTGAAAATTTTGTATATCTGAGGGATTTCGTGTTGGCAATGAGCGCATGAAGCGTCAAAAAAACAAAGCAGAATATACGGGGAATCAATATCATAGAGCGATTCGGCGCCTCCGGCGACAGTTTCCATTTTCAGATTTTTAGCTTGTTTACCAATCAGAGTTTCACGGTTTTTGTTGGCATAGTCGATGATTTCGTTGAGATATTCTTTGTCGTCCATATTTACCCGACCTGTAAGATAATAATTGTCGATGATGTGAACTACAACGTTTTCCATTCCCATGATTTTTGTATCGCTGTTTCCGTCAATGAGATGGAGGTATTTATCGAAAATATGCCGTGTGAGGAATTTCATTTTTACAGTGTCGTTTCCGGCTTTTGCCAACACAGAATCGACAGCGCGTATTATGTTGTCCGGCTCCTGTATTGCCATATTGTCCAGACAGTTGTCGATAGCGGGAACTTCGGGATACGAAGAAATCCGGCGGCTTGACGAACAGGCAACAATAAACGCTAAACCAATCAGTGAAACTAATATCCGGTACATCACTGTTTCGCTTCCAATTTTTTCATTAAATGCTTCAACAACTGCGCTAAAGATATGTTTTCGAGTCCGCGTCCAACGATTTTCTTGTTTTTGTCCAGCACATACACCTGTGGGACGGAATAAACGCTGTATGCTACTCTGAAATCGTTTTCATTTCTTGGATCCCAGACGTTTATCCAGTCTGTCAACTGATTTTCGGATACAAACTTCAACCATTCGTTTTTATCTTTATGTGTATATACGCAATATCCGACTAATCCGCTGTCTTTGAAATCTTCGAACACTTTATAGATTTTGGGCATTTCCTGCCGGCAATGGTCGCAGGACGCTTCGTAGAAACACACCAGAATATACGGTGCGTCAATGTCATACAGCGATTCGGCGCCGCCGGCGATTGTTTCCATTTTCAGATCTCGGGCTTGTTTGCCAATCAGGGTTTCACGGTTTTTGTCGGCATGTTCGGTGATTTTTTTGAGGAAATTTTCGTCTTTAACCGACACTTTTCCCGATAAATAATAGTTGTCAATAATGTGTATGACAACGTTTTCCATTCCCATGATTTTCGAAGCCATGTAATTGTTGAAAAGATGCGCCGCGAGAAATCTTGTCATTGCGGTATCGCCTGCAGCTTTCGACAGAACAAGGTCAACGGCGTGTATCAGGCTGTCCGGAATCTGTGGAATCATGTTTTTGAAGTAGTTATCCACAGCCGGGATAAGTATCGGCGTGTTTTGCATCCGTTTGTCCTGCAAGGTAAGTCTGTCCCAGTAGTGATTTTTGTAAAATTCATACAAATAGCGTCTTGCACTGTCCGCTGATTTGGGAACTTTGTTTTTATCGGGATGAAGCGGATTCATCGCCGTTGCCACCGATTCCAGCAGGCTGCCGGGAAATTTCGATTGTATTTCGGCTACTTTTTCCTCTGTTTGCTTTTCCAACAGTTTGATTTCCTCATCTATAGACACTGCTGATTGAACGCCCGAAATTTTGCTGCTGAGTTCGTTTTCTCTTTTTTGCCTGTTAATCAGGAAACGTGAATAGTCGGCGAAAGTCTCATTTTCGGGAGATTTGATAAATGAAAGCGTTTCGAGATATTTACCTTTTGTTATTGAGATGGAAAAATTCTGATTCACAGTGTCGGAGATTAAAAAATCGAGTATTTGTCCTCCGTCAATCGCAATAAGATACATTCCCGGAACAAGCGGTTTATTGCCTGTAAACACCGCATTTCCTTTTTTGTCGATTGTTGCTGTGTCTATCGAATATTTGTTTGTCCCGTAGTGCATTACAAGAAGCGCATCCTTGTTTTTTTCGCCCTTTATCGAAAATCCGATTGTATAACCCTGTGCATTCAAAACCGTAACAACCGCAAAATTTATCAAAAATACTAATATCCTGCTCATCTGTTTATTTCTTAATTTATTGATAATATTATACTTTTACTCATTTTTAACCTATATACCACTTATAGAATAATGTGCAAAGGTATTCATTTTTTATAAAAAGCGAAAATCTTCATTCGGTAAACACCGCCGTCGTCGAAGGCAACGACATCGATCGTTCTTTCCTCGCAAAACTTAATAATCCTATCATCTAAACCATACAGCTAACGAAAACGAGCCTTTTTCAGCGCCAAAGTCGGACAGCTTCCATTTTGTCTGCAATCCGAAGTTGCGGAAAATCAGGCGACGGACAACGATAGATAATAAAGAAAATGTAAATGACATTTTCATTGCTAAATAATAAAACACCAAAGAATTAACATACAGTTATCACTAAAACGCAGATTATATATAAACCAAAACCGCCGTATTTTCGACCCATAAAATAAGGTGCAGAGGTGGGGAATCATACGGGCTACTAAGGTGTTTTTTAAGAGAATAAGGTTTCTTATTTAATCGCAAAAAATCTGTTGTGGCGTCTGAAGGAAATCCCGATTAGGATCTAACTCTTCAAATTGCGTCAAACTTTGGCAAAAAAATCCACAGATTTACACAGATTTGTATAGAAAAATCTGCGCAAATCTGTGAACAAAATCTTCCTGATCACACAAACAAATGCCCTAGCGACACAACATTGATTTTGTCTGTGCGTGTGTATTATTGCTTACTGCATTTTACTCTCCCGATATTCCTTCGGCGAAACCCCCACTACCCGTTTGAAATACTTCCCGAAAAACGACTGCGACGGAAAGTTCAGTTCCTCGCTGATTTGCTGGATAGTCATATTGGTGGACTTGAGCAGCGCTTTAGCCTCCAAAACAACGTGGTTGTCAATCCATTCGCTTGCTGAGGAGCCACTGTTATCTTTGAGTATCTTCGACAAATATTTTGGCGTAAGGCACAGCTTGTCGGCATAGAAGCCGATGTCGCGCTGTTCCCTGAAATTTTCCTGCACCAACTTCATAAACCTTTCCAACAGAATACTCTGTTTTGATTGCTGTACCTCGCCGGAAAGAATATGCGACTGGTAAGTCAGTGCGTAATAAAACGCCAAAGTCAGGTGTTTGACCATTTCCCTGCGCACGGAGAGGTCTTCTATTCTCCGGGTTCTTTTCA
>JAISXV010000188.1 GCA_031270335.1 Prevotellaceae bacterium
GGTGAAGTAGTTGTAAGAGGTTCGCGTCCGGTTGTGTCCAATAATCAGGGCAACCTGACAGTAGATGTCGCCAATTCGTACTTGAAAGACGATATCAGTCTCTCAAGCATACTTGGAAAGCTACCAGGCATCATTGTCAAAGATGGAGAAATCAGCATGTTCAGTAAAGAAAAACTTCTGATATATATCAACAATATGGAGACACGTTCTCAGGAGGAGTTAAAATCATTGCAACCTGTTGACATTGACAGAATAGAAATTATCCGAAATGTAGGTTCAGAATATGATGCCGATATTGACGCCGTTATAAAGATAAGGACAAAAAAGCGAAGAGATGAAAGTTTTTTTATTTCCTTAAAAGACAATTTAGATATAAATTATTACTTGTATAACAGTACATATTTAAGTTTGTATTTTGGTTATAACGAAAAATTTTCGCACAATATTGTATTAAGTAACGATTTTGGAAAATATAGGGACAATCACAAGTCATATTTATATACATATTTTGATGATTATACAAATTCAAATTTAAGAAACGATTATGATGTTAATAAATCAGGAAGTAACGAATTGTTTTATTCCTTTAACTGTTCCATAAGCAAAGACAAAGAGTTAGGAGTTCAATACAGTGGAAGTTTTCCCGGTTTTTCCGAGGATATTACACAAGTAAACGGGACACGGTTTTACGATGATGAGACATCAAACAGAACAGTGAATTTAAACAGTGTAGAGAAAAACAAAAGTAATCAGTCTGTCATCAATTTAAACTACAAACAGAAAATCAACAATACAGGCGAGTTTTCGCTCATTGCCGATTACGTAATTAAAAACATCAAAGAGACAACTGATATAAAGGAATCATCTATAGATTGGAATGCAAATAATATAATCGCTGCAAACAACAATGGACGAGTATTTTCAATAACTCCGGCATATAAAATAAACAGTAAGAAATTTCAATACACGACAGGACTGAAATATTCATACTTAAACAGTAAGTCCGTAACAGAATTTCACCCATCGACGAATATAGACCATACACAATTATCTGAACATACGACAGGCGTTTATATGACATTTGGTGCAGACTTGTCTTTTATCAATATAAAATCGGGAATAAGGATGGAATACACAAATTCCAATATACAATCTGAAGACGAATTGAATAATTTCAGCAAAGACTATTTCAATTTAATTCCACATATTTCTCTGAACAGCGACCTGAACGAAAATCTTAATCTGACAACGTATTACCGGCAAACATTACGACGTCCTTTTATTCGCTCTCTTCGCTCAACGATTATTTACAGAGATTCGCTTTCGTATTTAACCGGCAATCCGCGCTTAAAACCTGCCATGACTGATATCTTCGGTTTGAATGTTGATTTTTATAAATTCAGTTTCTTATTCGAATACAGGATTAAAAAAAACAGAATATCTTTCGATTATATTCCTGACAGTTCGAACCCGAATAAAACAATTTCTACTTACACTAATCTGAAAGAAAAATACAATGAATTGAGTTTTGAGATTTCATATTCATTCAATCATCCGGTATTCACTAATATGGTAAGTATTAATTATAAAAAACAACTCAATCTGGCTTTGCCTTTCAAAAATGGAATTATGAAATTTAACAAACCATTGTATTATTTTCAGACATCCGGAGATGTAAAAATCCTGAAAAATACGAGTTTAGATTATTCTTTTTTCTATCGCAGTGTCGGCGACAATGATTATATGCGATATAATAAATCATGTAGCAATTTAACTCTCACAGCAGTTCAATATTTTATGAACAGGAAACTGATGATTTCGTTGTCGGTCGAAGATATTTTTTACAAAAATAAGGGTAACAGGTGGACGCAATACAGTAACAATAATATTGCTTATACGCAGGATAGCCTGGTTCCGGATTCAAGATATGTTGTTTTCTCAATCAGATACAACTGGGGTGTGAACAAGAGTATTCAAAGAAAAAGGTCGGATACCGACCATATCGGAAGACTGTAAATTAATGAATAATTAATAATGAACAAAATTATATAATCATGTCATTTCCTTTTTATAAACAACCTGATGCGATGGAATGTGGAGCGACTTGTCTGCGGATAATTGCGAAGCATTACGGCAGAGAATACTCGTCGGCTACCATGTCGCTGCTATGTATAGTGACGCACGAAGGTGTGTCGATGCAAAGTATCGGCGAAGCTGCGGAAGCAATAGGATTACGAAGTGTTTGTGGACGTATAACTATGGAAAGGATGGTAGAGCAACGTCCTTTTCCTTGCATCCTGCACTGGAATCAGGAACATTTCGTTGTACTGTACGACGTTCGCACCAAAAGAAACGGAAAACGGGTCTATTATATCGCCGACCCTGCAAAAAACCTGCTGCAATTGGACGAAGAAACTTTCAAAAATGCATGGATCAGCACACGGTATGACAGAGAAGAAAAAGGTGTGCTGATGGCATTGCAACCCACGAATGAGTTTTACAAACATGCCGACGAAAAGAAAAAGATGGAAAAACCGTTTCGATTTCTTTGGGGTTACATCAAACCTTACAAGCGTTATATTACACAACTTATACTTGGTCTTTTGTTGGGTAGCCTGTTGCAACTGCTCTTTCCATTTCTTACGCAAGCAATAGTGGACAAGGGTATTGAGGGAAAGAATCTAAGTCTGATTTATCTGATATTAATTGGGCAGTTGGTACTGGTTTTGAGCCGGGCGTCGGTTGATTTCATTCGTCGATGGATATTGCTGCATATCAGCACGCGTATAAATATTTCGATGATTTCCGATTTTTTGATTAAACTGATGCGTTTACCAATGTCGTTTTTCGATTCCAAACTGCTTGGTGACCTGATTCAACGTATCGACGACCATCGTCGTGTTGAACAGTTTTTAACGGCGCAGACACTGACAAT
>JAISXV010000189.1 GCA_031270335.1 Prevotellaceae bacterium
TGAGGATACCATGCCGGATAACGATGTTCGACAATACGCTGTTCTTTCGGTAGAAACGAATCTCCGATAAGACGATTGACCCAGGTATTGACTACTTCGATCTCTATGGTATTTTCGCCCGGCTTCACTGCGCCGGCGACATCCACACGATACGGATATGTCCAGGCGCCGCCGATATATTGCCCGTTGATTTTCACTTTCGCCATATTGCAAACTCTGCCGAGGTCGATATAGATTTTGCCCGCGAGTTTATCGGTTATAGTGAAAGTAGTGTTGTAAACGGCTGTGCCGGAGAAATAACGGATACGCTCGTCGCTGTTTTCCGACCACGATTGCAGTTTGTCGAAGACCACCGGCTCGGAAGGACCGCGTTTTGCCTTGTCGGATTCGAAACTTACAGTCCACGGAGAAGTTATCTCTGTGACAGTTTCGGGCTTCAGGATATTAGCGCTGATATCGGACGACTGTGGTTTGCCTTCGCCGGAAAATACGATAAAAGCGCTTTCGTAAGGCTCTAACTGCAACGGCACAGTTGTTGATTTATCTTTCAATTCAAATGCCGGCAAGACGCGAGTTTCTCCGTTTACCGGATTCCACAGTTCGGGCTGACGTCCTGTAACACGAAATTCGGGAGAAACCTGTATCGTCTTTTCGCTACGATTAGCGATGAAGTAAATTTCACGATCGGGAGTTGTGCGATGCGCATAAACCAAATTTTCATTGTCGAGTTTCACGTCGGGAGCAACGTTTACAGTTTTCAGAGCTTCCTCAATCGTCATGCCCGACAGTATTTGACCTTTTCCGTACGAACGCTGTTTAACGGTTTTGTCACCCCACATCTTTGTTGCCAAATCGTTCAGTTCCTTATCGGCGGCGGGATAGTTCTGCAAACTTGGCGAACGTACAGGCGCTTCTCCCAGCACAACCGCTCCTTCGGCGACAAGCCGTTCGATGCCTTTCAACACTTCCGGACGCATGGTCTTTAGCGGCGGCAACACAAGAATACTGTACGAAACGCCGTGCGGCAACACAATTTTCCCGTCCTTGACCGACATTGTGTTCAGTATAACATCGGAATTGACATAATCGGCATGATAGCCCTGCGGTAATTCGTGGATATTGACGTCATCTTTCGCATCGCTCTGTTTCAGACCGAAAGGACCGCTGTTGACCGGCACGTCTTCACCGATAAAATACGCAATATCCGATACCGGCAATCCCTGTTCGAGCATTACGCCGCAACGTTTCAGATATGTCGTAAACAAATCGAGCTGACCGAACCATGTGTTTTTACGGTTAAATTCAACTCCAAACCACGATTCTACGCCCGGATATTTATCTTCGTAAGGCTGTTCGATATAGACATGTAAAACGCATCTTGTCAATCCCGCTGCAAAGGCTGCATCACCGTCGCGTTTAATCGAATACGGATGTGCAGGATACCCGCTGCCGCTGGTAAACGATTCGGCATACACATGAGGTTTATTGTAGATATGCGCGCACGAGGTGGCAGCGTCGAGACAATACTTGCCGCCTGCCCAAAATTCTCCACCAACACGGTCGGTATGTTTTCCGAACAACAAAAATTCGCCCGGGAACCCCCAGTCGCCATAGTTTTCTATCCAGGTTTCGATGCCGTGTTTATGAGATATTGCATTGAAATTCGACAGTAAATTATTTCCCGCTATTTCGGCAGCCAGACGTCGCACGTCCCACAGGAAGCGTTCCGACTGTTCGGGCGAGCCGACAAGATGTCCCGTCATTACCGGAAGGAAAGGTGTCGGGTCGTATCCGTATTTTGCTTTCAGACTGTCAATAAAATTATCGGTAAACGTTTGTCCGCCCTTTTCCCAACTGTCCATGACCGTCACACGAAACGTCCGGCGGTCTTCGGCAGGGATGCGTCGCAATACCTCGCCAAGAAACTTGTCGAAATGATGCGGGAGATATTCGGGATTGAGTTTGTCCACTTCCAGTCCCGAGCCTTCGAGCGACGCCGGCGACACAAAGACGTCATTAGTAACCATTCCCATTCTCAACACAATCCATTCACCTTCGGGAGCGTCCCATACGAGCGTACCGTCGGGTTGCATCTTGTCGGTGAGGTCTATGATTTTCGAGGAAACGATAGCCGTAGCCTCGTCGTTACCGGCGGGCGTACTGTTTACAGAGGTCCATTTATATTCCGTAAACGGCGGATTGTCGCCCTGATACATGCGAGCAAGCGTCTTTTCGGGATATTGGTCGAGCGCGGCGGTTGGCGACAGGACGATTTTGCCGATAGCGGCGTCGCTGTCGGTACTGCGGAACACAATGCGGTATTCGCTGGACGTAACTTTATCGAATCCCACAACCACAGGAGCAAACGGCGTAAAGCCTACGAAACTGCTGAATAGCGTGCGTCGCAGCGGATACGTGGCAACAGTAACGTATTCGCCGTTAATCTTCGCCTGCAATTTGCCTTCGCCCCTGCAAATTCCCGACGGATAAATTGTCAACGAACGGGCGTCGCGGGGTTGAGGCAGTTGCAATGTAATCGAAGCCTCCTCCTCGCGAGGAGCGAGGTATTGCAGTACCAGCGGCGATGTTGGCGGAACTCCTCGCGCACGACTTGCTCGCGGAGCGTCTTTCGGCGACAGCATATTGGTTAAACTGACTTTTGCGCCCGCCGCATCAAACAGATTAAAACGATAATCTTCCGGCGCCGGCACAGCCAAAACACGCACATCCTGAAAATGTTCCGCAGGCTCGTCGGATGCGTTTTGCAGGGCGTTACTCCATTCGATAAAATGCGGCGGTTGCGACGGAACAGGTAGTTTAACGCTTACTTTCGCGCCTCCTTTCACTTCTGTTTCCGACGAAACAAGGTGACGCATCGACTGTTCGGGCGTAATCCACGGTCCACCGGAGTGGCTCCAGCCGGGGCTGTTGAACATGCCGATTTCGATACCCAGTTCGCCGGCGGTTTTCATGGTAGCGTGCAACACTTCCCACCATTCGTCGGAAAACAGTTTCACTTTTCCATACGGCGTATCGTCGCCGATGTTTCCGATGAATGCGGAGTTGATACCCGCCTTTTTCATAGCCTGCAAATCCTTGATTACACCTTCTTTCGAGATGTTGTCGGACATCCAGTACCAATATACGCCGGTCGTCATTGTGTCGGGTGGCGAAACAAAATCGTCGACAAGTTTGTCGCTCTTGCATCCTGACAACGGAAAAATCAACATCGTCAGAATTAACATTTTTAATGATATATTTCTCATATTTCGAAAATAATTTATATAAATTTCAATTTTCAAACAGATTACTGTCAAGTCAGCCATGTGTGAATTATGGCTATTGATTTATGTACGACAGAATATTTGTTCAATTAATTTTTAATAACTTTCTTTGTTTTAGCATCGAAAGTGGCGGTCAAACTGTTTGTATTGTCGTTTCCGTACACTATGATTTGTGTTGGCATTACTGAAGTTTTGAACCGGTAGAGAAAACATTTGTTATCGACAACACAGTTTTCATATTCTACAGTTTTACCTCCGGCTAATATTTGCATACTTACGGGGATAATCATTTTGCTATTTCTCATCATAATAGTGCCGCCTATTCCGTCGCCATAAAGTTCGACGGTAATAGTCCCATCGTCGTCTTTAGCAATTTTTCCAAGATAGACAGAGTACGTCGTTTGTTCGAATTGTACTTTGGCAGTGCCTCCTGCAACCGGCGTTGGTTTACTTGGTGTTTGCACTGTTTCAACAGATTCCGTCTCCGGTTTATCGAAACTCTTCAGCCAGTTTTTCAGTTCTCCTGCCGAGAGTTTGGATATAATTGTTTCCTTATCGTTCCAAATTCTTTTTTTCGTGATGTCGATACCTGCATCGGCGCAAATCTTCATAGCGTGTGCTGTAGTTTCGTACCATATAGCTCTTGTATTGGTCGGTCCGCTGGTGAGGATACCGAGGTCGTCGAAGTCGGCGTTGTCGGTGATAATCCACACTGCCGCCTGTTTCACCGGCGTACTTACGTTTGCCTTGTTGAGCGCGGGCATGAGTTTGACGAGTTCATCCTGATTTGGCGACTGCTGTACGCTGAATTTGTCGCTGCTGCCGGGAATATCTTTCGGACGGTTGGCGCAGGCTGCCGGTACTGAGATATTTTGCCATCCGCCGGTAGTGAGACGCACTTTCTTTTCGGCGGTAGCCACCATGTTTTGCGCTGACGGATTTTCCGAAACGAAAAAGCTGCCGACAGGAATCCGCGCGTTCACCGTGTAAGGCACGAGCCGGCGTATCTTCACGTTCACCTGCGTAATGTCGTTACCGCTGATTTCGACTTCGATGATATTGTTTTCGAGCAGTTCGACGACATCATATTCGCCGCTTTGAGCGCTGTATGGTTCCGGCGACGGCGAACCCTGAGATATTGTTCCGGCGCCTATCTGTTTCGGTTTTATCCATTCGCTTGAAGCGATGTTATACGACATCGGAGCGGCTTTTTCGTCGGTCAGCAAGGTAATCGTCTTTGGAATAAATCCGGCAGGCACATTTTCGAATTCGCATTGGACTTCGGTATTTTTCGGCAAACGCAGGTTTTGTGAATTGCCGCCGAGCAGCAATTGCGAGCCTTGAGTAGCCGTAGCGCCCGTGCCGATATGGATATTACCTTTAGTGTTCCTTATACTCGACGCTTTGAGAGTACGGTCGCCCGAACTCAGCGATGCCATGTAGAACGGCGTTTCGACCACCGCCCTGAAACTGACGCTATTATCGTCGAAACCAAGCATCTCGAACGTACCGTTGCTCGCCTGCTTCACCTGTGACGATATTGCCGGACCCTTACCTTTGAGTATCTTGAAAATGATATCTGTGGTTCCGAAATCGACTTCTGTTTTATTATTATAAGAATACGAACTGCTATAGTCTGTACCTACATATTTATGCCGTATTTTTGCCGTAGCGCCGCCATTGACGAAAGTAAGACCCAGAATTTTCGTATAACCCATATCCAAATAAGTAGTATCTTTCCCAACAGTAAATCGGCTGACGCCTGAAATAACGCCATCAATCGAATTTCCTCCTATCTTGAGTTTTTTGTAAATGATTTTCCAACTGTGTATTGTGTTGTTGTCAGCCGAAAGCAGGAAAACAACCCTGAAATCCTGAACGTCAATATTCGGGAACACTGCCGTACCTTCATACAGCGTTTCTCCTTCGGCAGGTACAGGCAATTCGTCCGTCACACCCTTCGGTTCGCTTGCCTGTTTTGGTTCGGGAACCGGAGCCGGAGCCGGAGTATCCGGAGTTTTATCCTGAACAGGTTGCTGTGGTTTATTTTCGGCTTCGACATGACGGATTTGAATCTTTCCGGTTGCCGGATTTTTCTCAAAAATGTCTCTGCTGCCGTTTTCATATTTAATTACGAAAATATCGGCGGCAGATATGCTATAATCAGGTCCTGTGAGGTTTTCGATTTTCTTGTATTTGACAATATCGGCGCTTACCTCCGTAATTTGTACAGTTATAGCCTCGCCGTTCTGCTTTGTAATAACATCCTGAGCCTTGAGCGATCCGGCAAAAAAAGCAAAACACGCAAACAGCAATAATAATTTATTTTGCATAATCTTTGTAATTAAAAAAGGTACGGAAATCGCACAAGATTTAACCGTACCCCTCAAGTATTAATCTAAAATCTAAAGTTCACTCCTACTCCCATTCCTATTGACGACAAATCCAAATCCGAACTGTCTTCAAATTCGCCGTGGAAATAAGAATCAATATTACCTGTTAAGGATATTAAATCCGAAACATTCCACCTGAAAGTAGCGCCGACGCCAAGTGCAAAAACCGAATCGTCGGTTGTTACCGATGCATTGGAAACATTAACTTTTCCCGACACAAGACCAAAAGTAGGTCGAATGTCGTATTCTATTTTTTTTGTAGAATTTGAAAAAGAAATCAGCGGTCCTACAAGACCTCCACGAAGTCCTACGGAAGAATCCGAATCTTCAATACCAAACGAAGTAAGCAAAAACGAAGCGGTGACTCCAATGTGCTTACCAATCAGGTATCCGGCGTTGACATTGAATTGGATTCCAGCACCGGCATCGCTGTACTCCTGCAACAGAAAAGCGCCACTGAAGCCCACTCCAGCATATCCCTTCTTGTAATTTCCTGAAATTTCCCGATTTCTGGACAGCCCATAATTTTGCGACTGTGTTGTTCTACCACCGTAATTGCTTGCAGGAGTAGTTGCAGTTTGTATCGGTTCGGTGTCCGTGTTGTACATCTCCACGGTACCATTCTGATACGTTATTTTGAAAACTTGCGTTTTCAATAAGGTATAGGTTGGTCCCGACAAGTTATCATACAACTTGTATTTGATGTCGGTTGCTCCAACCTCAAGAACTTTCGCGCGGACTTCGCCTCCGTCGCTTTTTTTCATAATAATGTCTTGCGCATTGACAAGAGAAACTGTGCCTGTTAATAAAATCAGCACTAAAATAGATACAACTTTTCTCATAATTTTAATATTTAATATTTTAAGTAATAATTAGTTAATTCTAAAAATCTAAAATCCAAAATCTAAAATCTAAAATCTAAAATCTAAAATCTAAAATACGAATGCAATTCCGTTTGTCCGTATTTCAAGATGCGGCGACTGCAAAGGCGACTTCTGTGCAGATGCTCTGTTGCCGTACCGACTGAAATACTCGCGTTTTGCTTTGCCTTTCTTCACGAATCCCACAATCATGATAGGCGTGCCAACAGCTGTTAATATCGAACCGGCTACAGCGACGAGCGCTCCTGCTCCTACTGTTCCCAAATCCTCATCGTCAAGGGTGTTGTCTTCCACTGTACTTCCAATGATTGCATAGCCTGTAATAATGGCAGCCATACCGCCGATAGTCAGTCCCAATCCGACTTTGGATTGTCGCGTTCCTCTCCGGAATCGTTGATAAATGTCGGGAGCATTCGCTTGCATCTGCGCCTGCCAGTCTGCCTGATACGGAGCTGCTGTAACCGGCGTTCGTTCCGTTTGTTGGGGCGGCGTAGCGGTTGTTGTTTCTGTAACAGGATTTGCCGTCGCTCCATACACTTCTATCCGTCCGTCTTCGTATTTAATTCTGAAAACATCGGATTTTGCCAGAACATAAGTAGGTCCCGTCTGATTATCGTACTGTTTGTACCTAATGACCTCAAGGTCTATTTCGATAACTTTTGCGCTGATTTCACTACCATCTTTTTTTGTAATCAAATCTTGCGCACTAACTCTAAAAATTGTGCCTGTAAATATTAACAGAGCAAATAAACATTTTTTCATCATTTTATATTTTAAATTTTAATTACAATTTTCTTATTTACAACAAATTAAAGATTAAATCATCGTTCTAATTCTACAACAAAGTTAAAACAAAAAAATCATATATCACTCATCTAAATAATTTTTTTTTCATTTTGAATAAAAAAATTTTAAATGAGAATACAAACATTTGAAAAACAGGCAAAAAAATAATTTACACATTTAAACGAATTACATTAACAATAGATCCTCTTGTGCTTTTGAGGGAAACACATACTTATTTTTAGGTATATCATGCATCCAAAATACTTATAAATAGTGATTGTATGGATATAAAGACGGCAGTACTTTTGCACTTTAATATTATTTAAAATGAATTATCGTACTGTACTGATAACAACACTATTAATGATTAGCAACATTGTCGTTGCACAGAAAACAAGAGACACTGTCGATACTGTAATAACTCCTTATGAATGGAATTTCGAAAAATACAGGTTTGGCGGTTACGGCGAAGTCCTTTTCCAGCGAATGGACTACGACGCAAACAGATACACCAACCCTAACGGCGCGCAGAAAAGAAATCGCGCCGAAATATCATTACCGAGAGCTGTGTTTGCCATCGACTACAAGTTTAAGAACGACATCGTTTTCGGAGCCGAAATCGAATTTGAATACGGCGGAACAGGCGCAACTATGGAAATCGAACACGAAAAAGAAGGCGGCGAATATGAAACCGAAATCGAACAGGGCGGCGAAGTCGTCCTTGAACAGTTGCATCTGACAAAACGGTTTGGCAACGCTTTTAATATACGTATAGGACATATTATTGTCCCCGTAGGCGCCACCAATTCGCATCATGAACCGACGCAATATCTTGGAACAGTGCGTCCCGAAGGCGAACTTGCGCTTTTGCCGAGTACATGGCACGAAACGGGAATTTCGATTCTCGGTTACGCCGGCAAGTTCAAGTATGAGGCGATGATGGTAAACGGACTCGACCCCAACGGTTTTTCGTCGGAACACTGGGCAGGCAGCGGTCGTCAGAAGATTTTCGAAAAGTCGATAATGACAAGTCCCGCATTTGCCGGACGTGTAGAATATAATCCAATTCGAAATCTGAGAATCAGCGCGTCGGGATACTATAACAAGACAGCCAAAAACTCGTCGAAACCGCAAACTATGGCGGGACTTGACGGTACGGTAACAATTCTATCGGCTGACGCACAGTATCGTAGCGCCAATGTTATCGCCAGAGCAAATGTCATTTACGGCAGCATCTCGGATTCGAAAGCGATATTTGACGTCAACCGTCGATATTTTCGCGGGACGGGTTATTCGATAACTCCTTTCGGCGAAGCGGCGCTGACTTATTCGTGCGAAGCGGGATATAATGTGTTTTCGTTTTTCGGATTCAAGAGCAAGTTGTTTCCTTTTGTCCGCTACGAATATTACAATACCGCCGAAAAAGTCGAAACCGGAGCGCAGGAACTTCCACGATATAAACGCGATCTGTTTATCGCAGGAATCAATTATTTCCTTACGTCTTCGGTAGTTTTGAAAGCCGACTATTCGCATCGCCGAATTGCAAAGGGAACGTATAACAGCGAAAATACCATCAGCCTGACTTTGGCGTACACAGGCTGGTTCTTATCAAAATAATATGTTGAAATGAAATTTTATAATAAATATAATAAACTAATGTAATGATGATGAAAAGATTTAATATTCTTTTATTGATGGCTGCGATGGTAATTGGATTTGCAGCGTGTGGTGACGATGACGACAACAACGGAAAAACAGCTACAGAACAGCTTGAAGAATTGTCGATGAACACCGAATGGATTAATTATGCAACGGCTACAGCATCCGAACTGCTCGACGACTGTATCCAGCTATGGGCGGCATGGAACGGACCCGATGGCGTTACCGGTAACGACTTGGACAGAATCGGAGGAAGCAGTTTCTTCTCCCGTCCCGGAATTGGCAGTAACGGATACGCCGTTATACTGAAATCTGCCGGAGAAGCAGGTAATACTGCTTTCGAAAGTCAGGAGTTCGCTATCGAAACTATATTGATTGACGGCTTTGCAAACATTTCGAACGAAGTGGGCGCTGCAAAAATCGGCGAACCAAACGGTTTTGCCAAAGACGGCGATAATGAAAGCGCTGTGTATGCTGTAGAATCGTGGTATAGCTGGAACTCTATCACCGACTATTCCGACAATATTATAAGTATCAAAAACGGATATTGTGGACGGAGAGGCGCAATCGGCGCTGCTGCCAATGCCAACAGTCTTTCGACGCTGGTGAAAAGTATCAATCCGGCGTTGGACGCTAACGTAAATGCCGCTATCAACGGAGCATACAATGCAATTCAAAGCATGACGGCTCCATTCCGCAGTAATCTTACAGGCGATAAAGTCGATGCAGCTATGGACGCTTGCGCCGATTTAACGGATATCATAGAGAATGAATTGCTTCCTGTATTAGTTACCGAAGAAACAGATTATGATTTTACGGAAATATTGCGTGTGTATGCCGACGAAGTTGTTGTTCCGACTTACAAAGATTTGAAAGATAAAGCATGGACATTGTACAATGCAGTCGATGCTTTACGGCAAGACCCGACAAGTCAGACTAAACTGAATGCTGCCTGTGAAGCGTGGAGAGCCGCTCGTGTTCCATGGGAACAAAGCGAAGCGATTTTGTTCGGACCGGCAAGCGAAGATATGCTGGGATTAGACCCTTCGATGGATAGCTGGCCCCTCTCGCAAGAAAGCATTGCAGGAATCTTGCAGAACAATCTCAAAACTGTCAACGATTTTATCGGCGCTATCGGCAGCGAAGATGTTCGTGGATTTCACACGCTCGAACTTTTACTTTTCAAAGATGGTAAAAACCGGACGATAAGAAATTAAGGTTATATTGCACATACTATAAAGTCGAATGCCATGATGATTTTTTATCATTGTGGCATTTGTTTTTCAGGATTATTCTTTACATTCCACCCTTTTGATTTGGAATGCTCTCTGTGGTTATTAAACATCTTTTCCTGTTTTTCTCATTTTTTTCTGGTTGTTTTTAGATCAGTTTAATATCAATTAGTTACCAAAAAGTTTTTTGTTTTTTGGGTGTCCCATGTCGATTTTTTGTAATTTTGCGCTATGTTTATACGCAGAAAACGTAACAGCACAGGCAGTGTGAGCATTCAGGTCATTGACAAAAGTTCGGGACGTTACTCGGTCTTAAAAAGTTTTGGCATTGGACGTACAGAGGCAGAGCTTCAGCACTTGGAGGCTCGCTCCCGTCAATACATTGCAGAAAAGACAGGACAGACCGAAACACTGTTTCCTGAAGATGAGGATTTGCAGACGGAAGAATTTGTTTCCACACTCTGCAACAGCAGTTTGCAGGTCATAGGTCCCGAACTGATATTCGGACGACTTTACGATTATATCGGCTACGGTGTAATTAAGCA
>JAISXV010000193.1 GCA_031270335.1 Prevotellaceae bacterium
AATATGAGATTCTCCGAGACATACGAAAAAGTAACCCCTATATTATTAATACGCGTAATATGTACGTGAAACACAGCGCATTATCGAATTATTTAATATTTTTACCGGACAGTAGTGATTTTTAATAATAATTCGTTCATAATAATATGGTGTTAATAATTCATAACTCTATTCTATATCTTTTGCAAGCCTGTTTGATTTCGTATCCGGAATATAAAAGAAAACGAACAGTTCCAGCGCCGTATTCCGGTCGTATATTGAGCCAACATCTTAACGATACTCAAACTATATTCCCCGCTTCTAATTTGACTTTGGTCTTTTCTTTACTGTGAGGTACATGAAACACAGCGCATTATCGAATTATTTAATATTTTTACCGGACAGTAGTGTTTGTAAATAAAATATTTTTTTGTTTGTAATAAAAAAATAATTCTTACCTTTGTCGAACTTTTTATAGTAAAAAATGGTATGTAACGATGAAATGTTTTTTACATAGGGGCAAATTAACTGCGACGGAAAATATCACTGTTTCCGTTGTTTATGATTACTTTGGCACGATTTTTGCGCACACACAATTCGTCTTCTTGTCTCATGCGACTTTTCAACGAAACCCCCGACAGAAAAAAAGTATTATTAACAGTTCCAGAAACAGGACATAAAACAGTAAAAAGTATGAAAAAAAATATAAACAGAACGAACGCTTTTACTAGCAACAACGAAACATGCAGGAATAACATGTCTACCCGTAATTGGAAATGGTGGGGAATAGAATTGGATGATAGCAAGGATAAGAATCACAGTTCGTACAATAAGATATTAAACACAATGTTATGAAAACGAAATATGAAATATGAGCGATGACATCTGAACATAATTTTTAATAAAATAGACTATGAATAATATAGAATACATCCCGAAGCCAGTGAACACAAGTGAAATGGAACTGCCCGCCGACGTGATGGAAATCGCTGAAGTGTTAGCAAAAAACACACATGAAGTCTGGGCTAAACAGCGTATTGCCGAAGGTTGGGCATACGGCGCAGAACGTAGCGACGAACGGAAAGAGCATCCATGTCTTGTTCCTTACGAAGAATTGCCCGAAGGCGAAAAGGAATACGACCGGAATACGGCGCTGGAAACTGTTCGTTTTCTCTTACATTCCGGATACGAAATCAAACAGGCTTGCAAAAAAACATCTGTTAAACTGCCTGACAATGTGATTTTAGACAACGGTTCGAGAAAAATTTCTTTGCCGGACAAAGATACGCCGACGCTCTGGGCATCAGACGAAGCGTTACCCGACGTGGATATTTTCAACAGTGCGGCATCCCAGTGTTTCCTGATGCTCGACGCCAATGTCCTGCGGAACAGCGGCGCCATGATAAGCAAAGCCATTTCGTGGGAACGCAGTGTCATGAATCTAATTTGGCAACTGAACAACAACACGGCAATCAATTATTTATTGAAAGCGCCCCACATTCTCATTACTTTTGAGGAAGACGCCGCTGTTTACATAGAAACACGAACATCCGGAAATGCGGAAAAGGAACGTGTCATCCACAAAGCTTCCTTAGTTTTGGCCGATGGAAGTAGCGAAGGTACCCGACGGCGGGAACATCTTTCCGATAATGGTTTCGCCTCAATGGTCGTTGCCGCAGCTATGCAATTTACCGATGTCGTAAACAAAACAAAGAATCTGCAACTCACGTCCATATTAAGAAATGGCGCGACAGAAAAGGAAAGCGACGGTGAAAATCGAATACCGGTTCCTGTCTTGAAAGACGGCAACACCATTGACCCAAACTCGTGGCTGATAGCCAGCAGCAAAACAGAGAAAGATACACACGAACTTGCTGTAAATTATATCAATCAGGGTGACGACAGCTTAAAAGGAAAAGGGTTCCCATTTCTGAAAATGGGAAAACTGAAATCCATCGACCGCTTTGAAATAGAGGGTTATCACAATATACGCAATCTGATTATAGCGTATGCCGGCAAGAAATTTTCTGAAGGAGAAGATATTACGCCTCTTTCGATTGCTGTATTCGGATCGCCCGGTTCCGGAAAATCGTACGGCGTGAAACAGATAGCCAAAAGCCTTAGAGAGTGTAACATCAAAACCGACACAGTGAATGTAGCTCAGATTAGCAGCGACGACGAACTGGGCGCCGCCTTCCAGAAGGTGCGCGACATTGTCTTTGAAGATAAACTGCCACTGGTTTTTTTAGACGAATTTGATTCCGGCGACCTGCAGTGGCTCAAAAATTTCCTGATGCCGATGCAAGATGGCAAATTCAAAGACGCTTCCGGCGAACATCCGTTGGGTAAATGCATTCTGGTCTTCGCAGGCGGAACAGCTTCGACATTCAAAGATTTCATTGCCCCGATGAGTTCTGCCGACGAACAGGTGCAACGGAGATTCAAAAATGTCAAGGGACCAGATTTTGCGAGCCGCATTAAAGGCGTTATCGACATTGCAGGCCCCAATCGCAGAGACGATTCCGACAACGCCTACATCCTGCGACGGGCATTGCTGTTACGCGGTCTATGCGAAAACGACGAACGGTTGAAGACAAATATAAAAGCAGGAAAAGAATTTGTTGACGAAAATATCATCCGGTCAATGCTTTATGTACCTGAATATAAACATGGCGCTCGCTCTATGGAAACTGTCCTTAAAATGAGCAAAATTGAAAAAGGCGTATGGTTGCCATCCGGTTTGCCGATGGGTAACCAGATGTCCGTGCATTTGAACGACCGCAAGTTTACGGATATTCTGTTGATAAATGTGTTGGAGCAGTCGCTTGAAGGGAAAATTGCACGAGCAATTCATGAAAAGTATATTGAGTACATGACCGAAAAACAGCGAAAACAACCCAATAGAAAACCATGGGAAGAACTTGCAATAGAGTTCAAACTTTCGAACCTCAATCAGGCAAGAAGCTACAGCGAAAAATTGGCGCTGATAAAATGCGAAATGGCCTTGAAGGATGAAAACAAAGAAGCTGTTACCGCTTTTACTGACGATGAAGTTCTGCTTATGGCAAAACAGGAACATCAACGCTGGATGAATGAAAAGACAGAAGATGGCTGGATTTATGCCCCTATACGCGATGACAAGAAAAAACACCACAATTGCTTTGCTGAATGGGATAAACTGAGCGAAGAGGTACAGAACTGGGATAAAGAACCGATACGGAATATGATTGAGATTTTGAAGAAAGTCGGGTATGGAGTCTATAAAGTAGAATAAAAAAAAAGGGTAAAAGCGAAAATTGTTAATAATAAATAATAAAAAAGAAAGGAGATTATCATGAATTCATCAAGAACAAAGAAATCAAAAACATGCGGGATAAAAATATTATTCTTACTATTGGCGCTTTTTGCAGGAAGTTGCGGGAAGAGTAATGAGCCGGTTGATATCAACGGCAAAGATATCACTTCAATAGTGGCGGAAGACGTAACAAAACTATTGACGGCATTTCCTTGGAAAGGAAAGATTATCGAATATGAATTATCTGCCGTGCAAACACCGGAAAGTCTTTTTCTGGAGATTGCCGGAAAACAGATTGCCGAAAATGTTGTGTTACATCCCAACTTGACCTACCGGATAAAATACCGTAAATGGAATTTTAAAACAGACCAATGCGACGCGATGGCTTATTCCATTGTCAGAGAAGGTAAGCTATATGGAGATGGAGTGGTTCTGACTCAATCCGTCAATTGGACGAATATAATAGGATATCGAGAAACGTTCGGAGTTAATACCTTTTGGATATTATTGCTAACCTTATTGTTTTCGATAATAGTATTCCGATTATATGCCAAAATAAAATTTGATCATAAAGCCAAAATTGTGAGAGTGGATTGTGTCAAAAGCGGCTTTGGTGGTTTTACACTTTCGAGCTTTGAATCCGGCAGATCGGCATACATAGGTCATCTGTTACGGGTTGCCGTCGGAACCAATGTCCCTATGCATCCATTACCATCGTCGGTCGAAATCAGGTTTGCGTATGTCAACAGTAACGGGAATGGCGAACTTGCCGGCGGTTCCACAGAATTACGAGGAGACTCCCCCTTTATCCGTACGGGCGAAATTTTCTTTCCCTCTAAACCTTATCTAAAGGAATTTATTTGTAAGGCTTGGGTTTTCACGGCATATTATGCAAATGGCGAAATTTGGACAAATAGATATGCCAAAGAAGAAGAAGAGAAAGCAAAACGTTTTATAGCGAAAAAACTAAAAAGAATCTGAGGACGCAAATAAATATGGTAATTTAGTTATTTATGGACTGGCACGACGTTTATATTTTCATTAGCAGTACGTTCAACGATATGCATGCCGAGCGGGATTACCTTGTGAAAAATGTATTCCCGGAACTGACCGAATGGTGCGAAAAACACAAGTTAAGATTAATAGACATTGACTTGCGCTGGGGCATTACGTCCGCCGATTCGGAAGCAAAGAATACCGTAAAGGCCTGTTTGAAAAACATAGACAAGTGTCGTCCGTTCTTTCTGTGCTTTCTGGGACAAAGGCGGGGCTGGGTACCGAACGATCCGCTTTGCTATGAGTTTAAAAAGAAAAACAACAGTTTGTCGCCGGAACAACTTGAAAAGGGCAAATTGGACGAAATCAGTGAAACTTCATACAGGGATTTTGAGAAGTTGAAGCATTACGACGGTAAAGCCTCCGTTACAGAGATGGAAATTGAACACGCATTGCTATCTCCCATGTTGAATCTGAAACCGTCCGACCACGCTTTGTTCTTTTTCCGTAATCACGACTTTGAAAATGACGGTTTGACGGAAAATCAACGTATGATTTATCTTAATGACGAATTGAAAAAATATAATGCAGACCCGAAAACAGCAGAGGATGCACTGAAAGCCTTTAAGGACAAAATCCGTAATCACTGGGAGAAAGTAACCGAATATACCTGCAAATGGAATCCAACTATTTCGACACCCGAATTGCTCGCAGAAAAAGACGGCAACAATATTGCACAAGGAAGATTGATTGAGTTTAAGGTAAATAATCTGGATTTAAAAGACGTCGTTATTGAGAAGTTAAAAGACGAAATCAAAGAACAGTTTAAAGACCATTTCGAACAGTCAACAACAGATACAATCGAAAAAACATCCTTTGAAATTGCTTATCAAAACGATTTGGAACAACAGAAACTGTTTATTCGTATCCATTCGGACGGTTATATTCCACGAGAAAACATCACCGGTAAATTAGACGAATACATCCATCATGATACGGGCAATCGTATTTTCCTGCTCACAGCCGGAGCCGGTTTAGGTAAAACCATGCTGTTGGCTAATTACGTAAAACAACTGACCGATAAGAAACAGACTGTTTATGCCCGTTTCTGCGGCGCCTCGGATTTATCGTCCGAACAATACAGTTTATGGAAAAGTATCTTCCATGAGGCCGGCGTTACTGTTCCCGACACACTTAACGAACTCCGCCAAAAGATAGGAAAATTGCTTGAAGAATTGTCGCAACATGGGAATATGGTCGTTATTATTGATGCTGTCAATCAGATTCAGGATGGGCTGAACATGCTTGAATGGCTACCTGAAAAATTGCCGTCAGGATTGAAAATAATTGTCAGCTTGAAAGAAAACGACGAGTCAAACAAACTCATTCAATCGCTCGGCTTAAAGAAAGAGACTTTGAGCGCATTTGAATCAAAAGCGGAAAGGGTACAATTGATTCGGGATTTTCTTGACCGATATTTCAAAGCTCTTGATGATAATCATATTGATGCGATATGCAACTTGCCATCAACAAACAATCCCCTGTTTTTGAAAATTCTACTCCACGAATTGCGTATGTTTGGCGCTTTTAAACAGTTGAATGAAAAAATTAATCAGTACGGAGACGACCCGCAGAAAGCGTTTAGGGCTGTACTTGAGAGATTGGAAAACGACCCGGCATACGACGTCATCTCGCCCAAAGAATCCGTACCCTTTCTTTTCGGTTTGCTGGCATATTCGAGAAAAGGTTTGTCGGAAGATGAATTGGTAGAGTGTTTTTCCAAAAAGTTCAAGTTGAACAAAGACGACGACAAAGAAAATGAAAAGATGTGCAGCACGGTTCGTTTTTATCTTCGTCAGATACGCCCGTTTATGGCACGTCGCGAAGGACGCACGGATTTTCTGTATGAAAGTTTCATGATTGCCGCAAAAGAACGGTATAAAAATAATGAGACCTGCCTGCAAAGAACATTGTCGGAATGTTTTTTAAGTTTCTGCGATCCCGTCGGGAACGGATTGTTTGAAACCAAATCCTCACGCGCACTGACGGAATATGCCTACCATCTCGGCAGGTATAGTGCATCGGATGCAGAACAACTTTACTGCAATATTCCATACCTGAATATAAGATGCTCCATTTGCTCTGTAGGAGAGTTGTTAACGGAATACGGCACATTCACACAATCTACTGTTCAACAGTATTATAATGTTATCTTCCGCCATGCGCAAACGCTGTCACAATATGAAAATGCTTTGTTTTCCATATTGTATTACTCCGGTTCCGAACATGCAAAACAGCAAATCAACAATTTACTTTCTACTGGCAGATGGAACAAACCATGGATGGGTACAAAGTTGCTTTATCAAATAAAAGACGTTCACGAGAATAGTGAAAAGGTGGTATCCTTTTATAAACTTGCAGAAAACGAATTGCCTAATACGGTTGCTGTTCAAACCGTAAAAAATAAAAACATAGCATTCTATTCGGAAGGAAACGGGCGGATACGCTCCGTTGATACGCTTACAGTTGTTCCGCATGAAATAGTTATCCGAACATTACCGGTGCGACCGGTGAACATCACAGCATCGGACGACGGCACATGGCTGGCCGTCAGTTATGACGATGCTATCGTCGAAATCATCCGGTTACAGTTCAATGAGAAAAACATTCCGTATTTTTCCGAATCCATACGGCAACTGTCTTATTTCCTACCCATGTATGATAATGGCGTATTCGGTTTTAACGATCATTTTTTCTGGTATCAGAAAGATGAGAAAACGCTGATTAAAACAGATCTTGGGAGAGAAAAAAGCAATACGGAAATTCATCTTGAACATCCGGGCGAATTAAGTTCCATTCTTTTTGTGCAAAACAAGGTAGTCTTTTCCATTCGTCAGTCGGACAGGACGGTATTCCTTGCATTAAGAGTGGACAGTCCGGATGTTTTGGCGACCTGTTGCCTCGAATATGCCGATATTACAGCCTGTATTCCGTTCGATGACAATCATATTGCCGTATCTACAAATAACAACCGGTTGCTGGTTTTCAATGAATATCTTGAAGAACAGACAAGCGTAACTTTTGATGCGCCTGTCGTTGCTGCAGTTGCCCGCGAAACGCAATTATTCCTCATTCTCAAAAATAAGGGATATAAACTTCATGGCGTTTTGTGGAATTTTGCAACAGATTCAAAATCCGACATCCCGCTTGATAACACAATTTCCCTTGTTCGTCAGATTTCTATCAAACAACATGAGGATAACAGTTTGTTTCTGATAAGCGACAATGTATTGTGTAAATTCATTTTATCAAGTGAAAACGCAGTTCCTCAAAAAGCGGAAATTATCACCGTCGGTTATCATCCCAAACAAAACTCAACGGATATCATCGCCTCCTGTTTGGTGATCGTTACGGAGGAAGACGAATATTTCACAATCTCATACAACCATACGACAAAAAAATTACCGGAACCTTTTAACTCGTCCTGGCGTAAGGCATTAATTTCTCTCAATGAAGTATATGCTTTTAATTGGGGGAATGGATACGTGCTATCACTTGAAGACATGAAGTTTACCCCTATTAATTTAAAATTTAATACCAACGTCGCCTGTACGGGAAAAGATAACAATCTCTATTTTTACGATATTACAAGGAATTTAAGATGCCTGCAAAGTGGTTTCAGTATGGATTTATCCACCTACCACTTAAAGTCCGCTACGCTCTATTCCCTGAATAATTATATCCTCTTGGCCGGTATTTCAGACAGTGTGGAATCCGGAATCCAGAAAGAAAGAGGATATGAAAGCGCTCCATATATAGTACTCTTTTATGAGATTGCTACAAACGGACAGTTGCATTTTCTCGGTGAACGGTATTTTCTTGAATCCAAAGGAAAAATTTTATACGTTACAAACAGTCCGGGAAATAATTGGTTTTATCTCGCGTTTTGTACGCCAAATACAGGAAAAACAAAAGAACCTCCTGTGGTCGGATATGGAACTGTTGACGATTTTGTGAACCAAAGAGAAAAGGAAAAAGTTTTGCCCTGTAGTAAGGTGGATTTGAGTATGACTTGTGTAAATAATTCACTTTTAGTCTGCTCGCAGGGTATAATTACCGGATATAATCTCTACACGCTGGAATATGAAGCAACCACGGTGGCAGAAAAACCCTTTCGATTTATCAGGCAGATCAGGGGATCTTCTTCCGACATTCTTGCTGTATGCGGGAAAAACGAAATAACAAGGATAATTATTAATCAATAAAATAGAAACATTATGGATTACAATTTTTTTATAAAAATATCCTCCGGGATATTTTTGGTCGACAAACGGTTAAGAGAGCATATTGATTTCTGCAAAAGAGCTTTGGACAGTGCGAATTCTCCTCAATACAAAATTCTTTGCATGTACACGTTAGGAGGTTGTTACAGAGAGGTCGGCGATGCTGTTTCTGTGCGGGAAACAATGGTTAAACTTCTTGAGACAATGGATTCCGACAGGAGTATAATCTACAAAATCCCTTCATTACAGGAAGTAATGGAAGATATGTATGTAAAAGCATGCGAAATAATGGGCGAATATGCGATTTCATATTCCGAATATGAAACTTATATGCACAAAATCGGAGAAATACGTCCTCTCACCGAACAGCAAAAGGGGCAACTCGAATTAATTGAGAGTTTAAGGAATGAAGGACGCGACTGGACTTTCAATATCATGCAGCTTGTACTAAGGTATGAAAATGACAATCGTTTTGGGGATGCCGCATCGTTGTATTCTTTATTACTCACCTATCGCAGGCAATTACGAGTATCTCGTGATGATATCAATTTAGCCATTCATAATTATACTGCAAATATTTACAATCTTGTATTGGAGTCTATGTCTTATTGCAAACAGAAAACATACCCCTGTAATCCGTATAATTATCTTTTCATTTTAGAAAAAGCCATTGATATTATCTGTGAATTTCAAAAAGATATGTCCACAAAAACAGAGGCTGATGATGCAATAGCAAAACTGAATCAACAAAAAAACTCCTTAGAAGAAATACAGAGAAGGGCGGTTGCAAGATTCTATGATTATACTGCACCGGGATATATGTCTCCCGGACAACTGGAAGAGGCCATACAAGAAAACGAATCCGGGGAAAAAACACTGCTTCCACCCGGTTTTAGACAAGCCACTGAAGCCGAACAAAAAGAGGCGGTTATCAATTCTATCAAATATCTTATTTTCTCCGGCGGATGCGTGTATTTAGGAATAAGCGGCGTATATGAAGATTGGGGACTGAATATGGATAAATCATGGGTAAAAACGTTCATTTTCATTTTAGCGTTTGTGTGTGCATTTATCTCTTTGTTTGTTTATAAAGCAAGAAAAATAAGACGATTGAAATGAGAACAAATGATGAATCACCTTCCGCAAGGGGGGATGCAACGAACGAAAAGAGTATGTCTTGTTCCTTACGAAGAATTGCCCGAAGGCGAAAAGGAATCAGCGTCGGAGCTATATATTCTTCTAATCAGGGAACGAGCCTGTTCGGGATTAGACATTTGTTTTTTAATAAGATTAGCCATTGCCGTTTCCGCACGATAAGCAATAATTTTAATTGTATCCAAAAAGAATTTTTTATCGTTAAGGGAAGTATCAAATCTTTGATTTTCATCAAGTTTATTGAAAGTAATTTTTTTATCGACAGATTTCTTTTTTTCGATAATATCATCTTTTTTCTGCTGCAATTC
>JAISXV010000210.1 GCA_031270335.1 Prevotellaceae bacterium
CGTCAATCAGTTTAATAAACGTAAATATGCCCTTGCACAGGGTTATAGAGAATCCGAATAATAACTAATTATACAATAAACAATAAGATGATACAAGTATTTAATCTGCAAAAAGCGTATAACGGAATCACCGTACTGAATATTCCGGAATTGACTGTTCCACAGGGCGAAAGCTTCGGATTAGTAGGAAATAACGGCGCCGGAAAAACGACTTTATTCCGCTTAATCCTCGACTTGATTGAAGCCTCAAACGGACACGTCGAAATTGAAAATCAAAAGGTTGCGCGTAACGACAGCTGGAAATCCATTGTCGGTTCGTTCCTCGACGAAGGGTTTCTGATAGATTATCTCACGCCGGAAGAATATTTTTCGTTTACAGGGAAATTATATCACAAATCGAAAGACGATATTGCTGATTTTCTGGCATCAATGCAGGATTTTTTTAACGGAGAGATAACAGGCACGAAAAAGTTAATCCGTGATTTTTCGAAAGGAAATCAGAAAAAAATCGGGATAACGGCGGCTTTACTCGGCGACCCCAAAATACTGATTCTCGACGAGCCGTTTACAGCGCTCGACCCTTCAAGTCAAATCCGACTGAAACGGTTTCTCAACGAGTTACAGTCAAAAACAGGCATCGCCATGCTGATATCAAGTCACGACCTGAACCATATCACCGAAGTCTGTAAACGAATCGTCGTACTCGAAAAGGGTCTCATTGTGAAAGATATAAAAACAAATACGGAAACACTGGAAGAATTGCAGTCATATTTTGCCGTATAGCACGTTTATTAACGCTCAAATCGAAATGTACCGGGAAGTTTTTCAATAAAACAGTTTTTTTGTCGTCTCTTCTTCTTCGTTAGAAAAATTGACGACTACATCTGCCAAAATATCAATACTCTCCACTTGAGCTAAGTTGTAATGTAGCTGTGCAATTTCCAAAAGCCCTGAAGAATTAAATATTGCCAAATATTTCTGTTCGTGTCCAATAACGCTGTAATCCGTAGATATCGCCGATATTGCAAATTTTCTGCTGCCTCTGATGAATATGCCGAACGGTCGTCCTTTGCCCACAGAATCAAACAGTTCACGACTGATATTTGTGATAATATTCCCGAAATGGTCGATGAAAATGACATTTCCCGATATGCTGCTGGTTTTAATAATAGCCTTCGGCGCCTTCTTTTCTGTGTTGATATTGACCGGTTTACCTAACAAAGAAATGTCTTTATTATTCATTATATGGTTGACGACCGTCGCAAATATTTTGATAGCGGAAAAACCCGAAAATTGTTTTGGCGTGTTTAACTCCAAATCAGGATTAAAGAATGTTGTCGGCGCTAAATCCGGAACAAATCTGTACATCATTTCGGGAACAAGTTCGTACGCCAACGCCGATTCGGGGCTACAGTCCTCAAAAATAATGTCGTAGAGACCATTGTCGGCTCCCACGAAATAATGATCTTCATGTTTAACTAACAGTATTTTGTTAGTCGCCGAAGGTTCGCTGTTTACGCCTATCAAATGGATTGTTCCCGCCGGAAAAAACGGATATGTAGTACGCAGAATATAACCGGTATATAACAAATTGAATGCCTGAACAGTATTGCAAATGTCGAAAATCTCAATGTTTGCAGACAATTGCCTCAAACAACCTTTTAATTGAGCAACATAATGGTCGCCAATAAGATATACTAAAGGAAGATTCTTATCATCAAGCGCTTTTTCATAATAAGTCTTATCCATCCAATCGGTTGTTAAAGTTACTGCTTGCTTATAATCAGACATATCCGTAAAAAATATTTTCGATTAATTTATTCTTGCCTTATACGCAGGCGTGTTTTTCCCGCCTTTGATACCGTCGAGTTTCCGCTTCAACAACTTTTTTTTCAGTTGCGACATGCGGTCGGTGAACATTATCTGCTCAATGTGGTCATATTCATGTTGAACGATGCGTGAAATTATGCCGTCGTAAACATCGGTATGCTCATTGAAATCTTCGTCGAAATATTTGATTTTCACCATACTGTCTCTTACAATCTCTTCCCTTATGTTCGGGACGCTGAGACAGCCTTCCTTATAGGCGAAAGGTTCGCCATAAGTTTCAATGATTGTGGGGTTTATGAATGTTTTTTTGAAATCTTTGGCGTCGGGATAATCCTCAGCCATCGGACTTGCATCAACAACAAACAAACGTATTGCTTTGCCAACCTGAGGAGCTGCCAGCCCCACGCCTTCGGCATTGTTCATCGTTTCGTACATGTTGTCTATCAACTGTTTCAAATCAGGATAATCAGGTGTTACCGATTCTGTTTTTTCGCGTAACACATTCGATCCATATAAGTAAATTTGTAGTACCATTTTATATATAAACACTTTATTTTTACGATATTGACTCAAGATAGGACTGTAAAATGATGACAGCGCTAACTTTGTCTATATTTTCTTTTATTCTGCGTTGCGATTTTTTCACTCCCGAATCAATCATTGCACGCATGGCAAGCTTGGACGTAAACCGTTCATCAACCCAAACAATCGGAATACCGAATTTTGCTTCTAACTTTTTTGCAAACGGTTTGACGTCAGCCATTGCTTCGGCGTCTGTATTATCCAAATTTTTCGGCAACCCCACTACAAAAAGTTCGACAGATTCCTTCTGTATATATTTTTCGATATATTCCAAAACTTTATTCGAATGTACTGTATCCAAGGCGGTTGCTATTATTTTTAAAGGGTCTGTAACTGCTATTCCGACTCTTTTCCTGCCATAATCAATCGACATTATACGTCCCATAATTTTTTTGCAAAAGTAATCAATTTCATCAAAACAACACATAATTTTTCTCATAGACGTCCCGCTTACGAACGTCAAAAAAATATCAGCAACTCGGTGGATAAGTTCAACATGTTGAATATCTGATTGAAAGATAGTGTCAGTCTGGATTGTGAAATTATTTTTCATCAAAAATTTGCCATATTAAATATTATGTTTACCTTTGCGCCCTGAAATTTTGTAATTTAATTAAAGTAATACATTGATGTACGCAATTGTAGAAATAGCAGGACAACAGTTCAAAGTGACTAAGGAACAGAAACTTTTCGTACACCGTCTGGAGCAAGCCGAAGGCGACTCCGTAAGTTTCGACAAAGTACTGCTAATAGATGACGACGGTAAGGTTCAGGTTGGCGCACCTACGGTTAAAGACGCCACAGTAACTGCAAAAGTATTGAAACATATCAAAGGCGACAAAGTTATTGTTTTCAAGAAAAAACGCAGGAAAGGATACAAAGTGAAAAATGGGCATCGTCAGTTTTTTACTCAAATCCAAATAGAAAATATTGTATAATTAAAATTTTGGAGACAGTAAAATGGCACACAAGAAAGGAGTCGGTAGTTCGAAGAACGGACGCGAATCACACAGTAAACGATTGGGTGTGAAAATTTTTGGAGGACAATCCGCTAAAGCGGGGAATATTTTAATCCGCCAAAGAGGAACTGTTCACTACCCGGGCGAAAATGTGGGTATAGGTAAAGATCATACTTTATACGCTCTTATCGACGGAGTTGTAGCTTTCAGAAAGAAAGCTAATGCAAAATCTTACGTATCTGTTGTTGCACAATCGTAGAACATTGTTCAACTATTTGATGCTGAAATTTAAAAAAGCCGCCCTTTAGAAAGGGTGGCTTTTTCGTTATTTCATCGTAGGTCCGCGAAATTTGGTCCGCGAATTACGCGAATTAACGCGAATTTTATGGACAAAGAAAAAAAGTAATTAGCGTAAATTAGCGTAATTCGCGGACCAAAAAAAGTAATTCGCGGACAAAAAAAGCCCTTCCGCATCATGCGGAAAGGCTTTTACCATTACCTTTATCACTTACTTATTATGGGAAACAATTCAGTATTTCGGTAACAGAGCCGAGGCTTGTGTCGCCCTGGAAGGTGAACGTCTTACAGTTGTCGTAGATACGTTTTCTGGACGGATTGTACGCTTTCAAGACCACTGTTTCGCCGCCGCCGCTATTACTAAATATCGTCAGATAAATAAGATATACATCTAATTTCGGTTCGTAAACCAGTTGCGTATGACCGCGCGGACTCGTTTCGTCGCCGACAAATGCCGCTACCTCAACATTCGTGTCGGTGGACAAAACGTCACGGAACGCTACCTGCGCTATATACGTCATCGAATATTCGTAATCACTCTCCGAAGGAGCCGACCAGTCCGTCGCAGTTACATCGCCCATTTCGTTGTGGACTGTTACTGTGAGGCTTGCCTTGAATCCGCCTTCGATAGTTGTTGCAGTGATAGTCGTTGTACCGAGAGCGAGAGCCCTAAGGACGCCGTCGTCATCAACTGTCGCAACGTCGGTATTGCTGCTTTCCCATGACACGCCTTTGTTTGTGGCGTTTGAGGGTAACACCTTTGCCGTCAAAGTAACTGCATCGTCGAGATAGATATCGGGCGTTTCGTTGAACTCAATGCCCGTCACGTAAATCGACTTGTCCTGAACCGTAACAACGCAACCCGAGGTAGCGCCGCTGTCTTCGGAAGTCAGGACTATTGTAGTCGTACCAAGGGCGATACCCGTGACCTTACCGTTGTTATCGACGATAGCAACCGACTCGTCATTACTCCGCCAGCTGACGGTTTTGTTTGTTGCGTTGGACGGAGAGATGGTGTAATTCAACTCTTCGGTACCATTTCTCGACAGCGTTGTCTCTGATTTGTTGAGCGAAACGCTCTCTACGGGGACATACACTTCGTGAACCGACACGGCGCAGGTTGCAGGATAAGATTTCCCGTCCTCATCGCTGATACGGATAATAGTCGTACCCAGGGCAAGACCGCGGACAAGTCCGGTTTCGTCCACCGAAGCAATCGAAATATCGTCGCTGAACCAGCGTACAGACCGCGTTGCCGCAGCAGCATCAGGATAAATCTTAACTGTCAGCCGTTCTGTGCCTCCCAAGGGGATAACGGTAGTCGTTTTGTTGATATCGACACGACTGACTGCGACCCGTTCGTCGCTGTCTTTGCTGCACGATGCGAACATCGTGCAGGCTATTGACAGAATCATTATTATCTTTTTCATAATTAACAACTTAAATAATTAACAATTAACAATTAACAATTAACAATTAATAATTAATAAACTCCTTTAATTACAACATTTGTAAACGTTTCGCTATCGTTCAGCGTGACGCGGATGATATACTTGCCCGGCGTCAGGCTGCCGATTATACCGCCGTCGATATCGACGAGTTGCGGTCCGGCGACGGCAATAGCGTATGTCGTCGAATAGAAGATTTTTCCATCCATGGAAATCAGTTCTACACGAACCTTAGCGCCTGCCTGTTCGATTTCGAACGAAGCCGTCATACGGTCGATGAACGGGTTCGGATACACTTTCAGCTTGATGCTGGCGTCGGTGAGAAGCACCGGCGAATCAACAGTACCGAGCAGAGCGTTAGGCTTGTACGTAACATATTCGCTCAACGGGATTTCTTTGCCGTTGTTTTCGAGAGCGAAAGTAACCGTTTCGGTACTGCTGCTGTTTGAGTAAACAGGCAGGAAGAACAGATACTTATCGTCCACAAGTTTCATCTCCGCTATACCGCGAGGCTCGTTGCCGACGTAAGCAATCAGGCGTGATGTCTCGGAAAGGATATCCGATTTCAGTTTCACCTCGCCGATAAGCGAGAGATTGCTTTCGTAGTTCGGAGCTATTTCGCTGTTCAGCGATGGATGCGGACGGTTGAGCGTCAGCGGTTCACCTTCGAGCGGGTCGCCTTCCGACGAGCGTGTCATGATACCCGTTTTCGGGTATTTGAAGCTGCGCGGTGCAAGCGTGTTGTACATGTAACCCTGTCCCGGACGAAGATATTCGAGCGTGCCGACCCA
>JAISXV010000217.1 GCA_031270335.1 Prevotellaceae bacterium
TTTATCATAATTTAAAATCAGGAAAATTTCCCGGCGCAAAGATATAAAGTTATTACGACTTTGTTACAAAATTATGTCAAAAAAAGAACAATCGCCTGAAAATCTTGTTATAATTTTGCAATGCGGGCATACATTTCGACCATTGCCGTTTGGATGAGCAGCCATTTATTTTTATCTTTTTTCGTTCCGCTGAAGTCCTGATTGAAAAGTCCGTTTTCGTCTTTGGATCGCGTCAAGCGTCTGTTCCGCCTTTTTAAACTGACAGTATCACAACCATAACTGTCATAACTTCAAAAATACCGACAAAACAAACAGACAAAAAGTGTACATTTGTGTTGCCAACCGGCAAAAATGTTTAAAATTTTTTCATAATATTTATTAAAAAACTTTCAATTTCAGGCTTCAAAAGTACAAATAATAATCCAAATTGTCAAAATGTTCATTATTTCACAAATTTTTTTTCATGCAGACCGTATTTTCAAGTTTCATTATATTATTCAAATTTTCAACTGTTTATGTCGTGCCTTGAACATTGTTTAAAAGTTAAATTTCAGATTACAAAGTTAAACTTTGTTAAAAAGTGTAAAAAAAATCTTTTTTAATTAAAAAGTCTATATCTTTGCATCAAAATTGTAATAACATTTTACAGAGTACAATAATTATATACGGATAAATGATTTTGATGAGTGTTTTTAGGCAAATAATATATTACACGTTTTTCGAAAGAAAGTAATAGACGTAAACACAGGGGTTACCAAACGACCCCTCCTCAACTCTCTTTAAAAGCTGCTCTTTTCCTTTCCCAAGGAGGGAGCAGTGAGGGAGGGAGGGAGAGAATTACCATTTTCCTACTACCGTAACGAATGTCATACCGTGTTTATTTTCGGAAATCAATAAGATATTCTGCGCATCAGGCGTAATATGACTGTTCGAGTTCAGGCAATCGACAGCGAGCCAGAATCCGCAGGCTGCGCTTGTCGGAAAATCTCCAAAATAATCGGTGTAAGATATTTGCGGAATGTTTCTTTTACGGGCTGTAAATATGTAATCGACAGAATATTTCGCTGACAAATCGTTGACAGCATCCGGCAAATCTTCTATCGGCATGGAATCGAAATATTTGATTTCAGCGATACTGTTTTCTCTTTCTTTCGACAGGATAAAACAGGCGCCGCCTTCGCCATAAAACCCCGCCGGCTTGCCGAATTTCGCGATTTTATTAAGAATATCAATCAGTTGAGGAGTTGTTTCGTCGCAGGCTCCCAACAGGACATTCCGGCAATCGTCGTCGTGCAGACAGAGTATAGCATTGTCCATGGCGAGTTCGAAAGGTATCCGGTTGTCGGTTACAGTGTTGTTGAAGGCTTTGTTTTTGAGGTATATTGCTGTTTGAGCGGCGATTGTGTTATGTGTCGATTGGATAAATACTGCCGGATTCAGCGGCAATTCCTTTTGGTCGAACATACGTTCAAGAAATCTGTAAGTGCTGTCGATACAGCCCCATCCCGTAGCGATAATGATAGCGTCAACAGCCTTATCGACGCCTCGCAAGGCGCTCAATGCCGTACATAAACCGAATTTTTGCGTCCTGTTCATCCTGCGGAGCGAGGCAGAATCAATAATTTCTTTGTAATCAGGCTCCATGCACGAAAATACATTATTTACCGGACTGCGGAGATTATTGTGCCATAGCGGATTTGAAAACGTATCCTGTGCTGATATGCAGGAACTTGACCGTATGTATATTCTATCTTTCATGCAATTCTCAATTCTCAACTTTCAATTCTCAATTCTCAATTTCAGCAAACAGCAGACTGCTGCAATTTCCTCCGAATCCGAAAGAATTTGACAGGACATGTTCGATTCTACGTGTTTCCGGTTTCAGGACAGGAATTAAACCCGATTCCATTGGCTCGGTAAAGTTCAGATTTGGAAAGACTTTCTGCTCTGTCAGCGCCAAAACGGAAAACACCGCTTCGATTCCTCCGCTTGCACCCAACGTATGTCCCGTGTATGCTTTTGTAGAACTCAGGGCGGGATATTTGTCGCCGAAAAGTCGCAGTATTGCAGCGCTTTCAGCCAAATCGTTGTTTACTGTTCCCGTTCCGTGGAGGTTGATGTAATCCACTTTTCCGGCAGAGATGTTTGCTTTCTCCAAAGTCTGTTTCATAGCGAGATATGGACCTTCGCCACTGTCGGACAGGGCTGTCGGATGAAAAGCGTCATTGACATTTGCGTACGATTTCAATTCGCAAAGCGGCGATATTCCATGTCGTTCGGCAAAAGTTTCGGCAACGAGGAGTAAATAACCCGCTCCTTCGCCGAGATTAAGCCCCGACCTTTTAGAATCCAGAGGTTTACAACGGTCGTCGTCGAGAATCATCAACGAGCGGAATCCGTCTAATGTGAAGCGGCACAGTGCGTCGCTGCCTCCGGCTATTACCGCGTCCAACTGTTGCGCTTTAATCTTTTGCGATCCGAGAATGATTGCGTTGGCAGCCGACGAACATGCTGTATTTATTGTCGATAGATAACTTAATCCGGGCAGATATGCGGCAATCGCCCCAGACGCCGAACCGCAGGTATGATAAATGACGTCTTTTACTTTCGTTTTTCCGCCGGGAATATAGTCTTTGAAGAAATTTTCGCTTTTTTCCATTCCTCCGACAGTGGTTCCCGATATAAATCCCAGATTACACGACAGATGAAAATCGTTCAGACATTCGTGCACTGCGTAAAGCGAAAGCAACGAAGTCCTTGACAATTCTGTTTTTACGTTGAACATTCCGGATAATTCGTCGTTGGTCAAATCCACGCGTCCAACATAATAATCAGTGTTGGAATTGATATACGACGATTTGGCGTTTAATCCGTGTTGCATCTCAAGTAAACGACGCCGGTTATTTTCGACGCCGCCGCCCAATGCGGAAATTATCCCTGTAGCAGCAACAAATACTCTCATATTGTTTCACATTTTCATATTTGCTCATTTATATACTCTGCCATTGTCCTGACGCTTCTGAAAATTTGTTTTCCTTCTTCCGCCGATTTCACTTTGATTCCGTATTCCTGTTGAAGCAAAACAATCAGCTCCAGAGCATCTATGCTGTCTAATCCCAACCCAGAATTAAACAACGGTTCGTCGGGATTGATTTGTTCGTTGGTAACCGGCAAATTCAAATGAGCGATCAGCTTTGTTTTAAGTTCCTCTATCAATTCATCCATAATATTCTTTAATTACTTTTTTTGCAATTCATTGTCACATAAATAAGTGAAACATCCAAAAAATTATATTCACGATTGCAAAAGTAATACTTTTTTTATTTCAAAAAACAGTCGAAGATGCTATGGAAATATTCAGTCGGTAATCGTCACTTCTTTCAACAATTCCCATACGCCGCGAACGCGTTGATACATCAGTCCGCGAGCTTTCGGCATTTCGTTGAACCACAAAGCTTCGGGCGAGCCGAACCAGAATCCGTTTTCGTCGTTCAGCCAGCATTGCATATAGACGCCTTTGCCTGTCAACAGCGCTTTTCGTATCAATTCTTCGTCACCGTTGCGAACACCCCAGTGATACATACATGCGGCAAGATTCCAGGCAACGCCCGTCCACACTTCCTGTTCGTGATTATATTCGCTGGTTTTGACGCCGGGTTGTCCTTCGAGATTAAGGATGTTAGCGGCGCCCATATCTCCGATACCGTCGCCGTCGTAATCGCGCAATGGTTTGACAAGACGGTCGAAACATTGATGCAGATGCGAAGATATTCGTTTTTCGTCCAGTGCAGGCGGAAGGTCGAATACATCAGCGCAACGCTGACCGACAAGAGCATCAGCCATCAGGAACGGAATTGTTTCGTTATACTGGTAAAAGCCGAGTTGTTCGTTCCAGAACTGTTTTTCACTGTTGGGACGCGCTTTAGCGAGTTGGATGTTCGCCAGCGTTTCTACCTCTTTGTCGTTACGATAGACCGCCATTTCCTTCAACGCTTCGAGCGAAGTAATCCACAGTACAGCGTTCAGCAGTTTGTTGTCGACATATTCGGAACTTCGCATTTCTGTGATTCCGTCGTTGTTTTTGTCGGTAGCGACCTGGTAATTAAACGAACGTACCACCGACAGCCAGCAGTCGTTCAGGAAAGCGTCATCCTTATACTGTTTCCAGTACATGTAAACCTGCTGAATGAATTTAGGTGAAAATTCGGACCATGGAGTTGTTTCCTGTCCCGGTCGATACCATGTCACATACTGGTCGGGTATATTTACGGGGTCGTTAAACGGACTTCCCAAATCGTGCGTACATGCGCCCAAAGCAGTCGCAGCCACAACATCGTTGTAAGTAAGAATAATATCCTTTTCGATTTGGCGCCACAAATCGCGGGTTACACTTGTCGAATGATGCCGGACGTCGAAAGTTTCGAGAAAAGGATAATTCACACACTCCAATACACCAGCGATATGATGACCGGGGCGGTTTCCGTATTTTTTTTCGCCCACCTGGCAGCCGTTTTCCCAGAACGAGCCTCCGAAAACCTGATAATACAGTTCGTTCAACGCTCCGGCTTTGAGCCAGTCGGGACAGTTTGGATTTTCGGCAATGGGCAATGTCCATTCATCGACTGCTTTCAGCCATTGACGATACGATTTCAAACCCTCGTCCGTAATCTTCGCTGCCGCAACGCTCTCCTGATTTTCGGGGAAATATTCGGTATATCGTTTTTTCCAGATGTTAACGCTTTTTTCGAATCCGGTCAACGGGAAATACCACGACAGGGCAAAGGGAACGACCGTCTCTTCGCCCGGCTTCAACCGTACGGAAACACAAAGCGCTCCCGAAGGTGTAACGCTGTTTTCGCACAGGTTTTTATTCGACAGCGCGCCATCTTTCACAAAGTCGTTCCATATTGCGCTGCCGTCGCTTTCGCCGTCCCAGAGTTCAACATAAGTCGCTTTCGACGAAGTAGCGATACACCAGGCGGTATTTTGCGTCTCAACAGGATTTTGCGAGTCGTTCGCTCCCATAACGATGGCTGTCTGCGACGGATCTTTCACCAACTTGTTGAACAGACCGTGACGACAGGGACGCAGATTGTCTTTTCCGCAAAGCGTGTCGTTGGCAACCTGAATGTACGTTGCATTCGGGAAGGTAAACATAAACGAGAGTTTGACCGTTTCCCGCCCGGTGTTTTTCGCTTTGAAGAGGAACATTCCCACCGGATAAGACGTTTCTTTGTAGTTATCCTTAATCACCGGACTGAACTGCAATAGTGAAACCTGGCTCTGAAACACATTGTAATCGAACGTTGCTTTTGGAAACAGCGCTCTGTAAGCGGCGTCGCCGGCATCGAGACGATTCCACGCCGGAAGGACGTCTTCGGTCGCAAGCGTGTAGGCGACAGTCTTTCCATTCGTTTCTTCACGAACGTGAAAAGCCGCCTGCGTCAAAAAACGTTCTTCGTAAACGCCGGGTTTCATGTAAAACGGTCCGAACGAACCGCAAAGATTGTACATCAAACTGCCCGACCCAATACCTCCAAGCGGCATACCTTTTTTGGTCATCGTTTCGGGTTTTGCGCCGCCCTTGTCAACATGTTTTACTTCTGAGTAAACAGGACGGTCACCCATTTTTCTTGTCCATGCGCAGGCAGGCATTTCCCACAAATCCTGCGACACGACAACAACACTCTCCGACATGCAGAGAAAAATCACTAAAAATCGTATTACATTTTTCATATTAAAGATATTTTAATCCCGGAACTTCTAAAAAACATTCTTATTTGAAAACGATTTCACAAGCGAGCCGAAGTCCGTTAAACTTGCTCAAAAATCCCTGCAAAACTACATAAAAATTTCGAATTTCCAATTGCGTAACATAAAAATCAAGACCACCGAGTTCTGCTTACGTCCGTACTTTGAAGTACAATTGCTATCTTTACAGCAAAAATAATTGTATTTTATTTTTGCTTTTAGCCTTGCCGGCTACATTATTTCATAAAAGGCAGCTATATATTTTTTTGTCTATCCCGTCATCTTTTATCCAATAAAATAATTGATTATAAGTACTTTAGGGATTCATCCCTGAAGGAGAGCGAAGGGGATTTATAGAGGAAAGGTAATAAAATTTTTATTACGCAAACCGGCAGAGCGGAATACCGGAATCGAACCGGCGCCGAAGATTGGATTCTTCATTCAAGAGCTGAAGTCTTGCGTGCTGCCACTACACTAATTCCGCAACGTTTTTTGCACGGACTGCCGGACTCGAACCGGCTCTGAGGGGTTGGAATCCCCAGTACAGCACCGAAAACTGTTGTGCTAAACCCTTACACTAAGCCCGTATAACTGCAGGCGAACATTATCGCGTACGGCGCAAAATTACAAAAAAAATCAATTTTTCAGAATTTATTTTTTACTTTTGCACTATTAATTAAAACGAACAATGAACGGTTATTATTTGCTGGCGTCGAAACTGAAAACGCCCGATACGGACAATGAACTGAAAAAAGCCCTTACGCATAAGAGTTTTTTCAAGGGCGAAAACGAAGAAAAGGGCAACAGCCGTTATGTGTTTGCCGGCATGTATGCGTTTAAAGGCTTGGTTGCCGAAGCGCTTTTCATGTACTTGCCCGCCACGGGAACACAGTTGCAGCACATGCTGGGCAATCTGTTCAAAAACGAACATCTGGAACGTATTTTCGTTGAGTATGATTTGCATCGCTTTGTCAGGCATGGCGTTGATTTCGACGCCGGCAAACACCGGCATATTTTTGTGTACGGCTTGTTGGGTTATCTGTTTGCGCACGCTTCGGACAAGGCGAAAAAGGAATTTATCCGCCGGCATTTTATTTTGCCATACGCGCATATTCTTACTCCCGAAACAAAAAACCGCGACATGGACGCGCAGTGCAATGTGCTGTCGAGCATGTTGTATGGCTGCAAAATAAAATTGACCATGCAGAAAAACGAAACGCTCTGGATAACCACTATTGCTGCCAAAGAGCGCATACTGGCTGTCGATAGCAGCGTCAGTTACCGCTATTCGCGAAAGAAAACGCTGAAAAAAGCGCTTATTGCCCTCTCGGAAGCGGCACAAACCGCAGACGAGCAAACAGCAGATTACGCATTACGACGGCAAACAGCAGACGCCGTCATCCGCAAACACGCCGAAGAAAAAATCAGCCGCAAACAGGCGGCGCTTGCCAAAAAACAGACAGAAAAGAAAGCTGAATCCGAAGCAAGAAAAGCGCGGGTCAAAGTGCAAAAACAGTTACGCGACAAACAGCGCAGGCAAGCCAAAACGCTTGCCAAACAACGCAAGGAAGAACAGGCAAAGAAAGAAGCCGCGCTCGCCGCACAGTCAAAAACCATGAGCGCCCGCAAACGCCGGCATCTCGAAGACAAACAGAAGTAGAAAAAATAAAACAAATAGTTATGCCATACTCTCCCGCTATTCACCACCGCTATCCGCAAATTGAATTGGACACATTTAATTATATTGATTTCCCTTTAGCGGAAATAGCTAAATCTCTTAAATCATTTCTCGCCAAAATCAGAGCCGTTTTCCCGACATATTTGCCCCACTATTACCCCACTATTGCCCCACTTGCCCCACTATTTCATACCAAATATTAGCTCCCGACGTTCCAATTTTTTTTATTATGGAAAATTTTGTCGTTAATTCTGTTAAATCGTTAGTTGCGGTTCGTTTGGATACGGAATTTATTTTCTGATATTCATTATTCGTAATTTTCCCATTTTCCTTAACATACAATACTGCTTTTATCTGTCGTTCGTTTAAACCTGTTTTTTTCAGCGAATCGGGATTATAAATATCCTTTTTGAAAATTACCCAAAAATCAGAACCTTCGTTCGTAAAAATTGGAGCGGGTAATCCGGCGGCAACACATTGTTCTTCAATCTTCGAAATGCCTCGTCCCCACGCTTCTACATAGCCGCTGCGAAAAAAAGCATTGGCAATGTCGGGATTATTCGGACGTGACGAATGATTTTGCAAAAGATTTTTAACAGTCCAGTTTGCAGGAAGTTGACCTTCATTCCAAATCATGATTTTATCGGCGTAAACGCGAATCTGAACAGGCGTGCCGCCTGAATATTCCTTGTGAGTGATTGCGTTCAAGAGGGCTTCGCGCAATGCTTCCGCCGGATATTCGTGTGTCTCAATACGCGAAAGTCCTCTGTAACTGATTAACGCTTTGGTATATTTCGTCAACAACAGTTGCATGGTGTTTTCGACCTGCTCAAACAGGTTGCCGTGAATATCATCCTGAAACAACAAATCGCTGTCGGTGCGGAAAAAGCCGATTTTGACGTATGCGCCGGTAGCAAACTTTTCGGGATTGCGGTAAAACAGCATCAATGCCGCTCTTTTCAACAGTCCGTCTTCCAACAAGTTCAGATTTTCGAGCAGTTGTTCGGGAGTGTCTTTACGGCTTTTTTCATCAAGACGGTTGCTGTCGATGCCTTTTTCTTTGAAAAAATCAAAAGTTTCCTGCTTCAAGTCTGCAACAGTAACGTTTGGAATCGTAACACTGTCCCATTTTCGACCGTATTTTTGCAGCAAAAACTTGTCCAGCGCCGCGCCTTTCAGTTCCTGCTTTGTACTGCCGCTGCGATAATGGTATTCGCCTTTGTAATTCACAGGATTGGGTTGCGGCTCAACAAGAATTTCGATATAATCGCCCTGCGGCGTTTCGTGCAGGTTTACATCGGCTACGATACCCAAAATGTTCGTGATTTTGTTGGGTAAATCTTCCATCAGTCTTTTTGCGTTTTTCACGCCAACTACATTGCCATCATCATCTTTGCCGATAAAAATAGCGCCGCCCTGCGCATTGGCAAAACCGCATATCCATTTCAAATATTCATCTCGCCACGAGGACTTGTATTCTATGTTTTGCTGCTCAATCATCTTTTATTTTTAATTTTATCAAAGTGTAAAGGTATAAAAAATTGATATTATAACTGATTTTTTGCCGAATAAATGCAAAAATCGCCTCCACAAACATTCTGCGGAGGCGATTGGCATTTTTACTTGCATACATAGCGAAACGCTACGACGAACAATGGATTTTTATTTTTTCTTACGTGGTAAGTTTTTAGTAGATATTCCTATTTCCTCTAAAAAAGCAAGTGTTTTTTCATCACATCCGTAACCTTCTCTTTCAAAAGACTCTACAAATCCTTTAATTTCTGATAGAAAGTGTGTCTTCGCATAGTCGGCTCCTTTAGGGATAAGTTTTACAATCTTCTGTTCCATTTCAATTAGTCCTTGTCGAATTTCCTGTTTGATTTGAGCAGTTTCCTGTTTCATTTGAGCAGTTTCCTGTTTCATTTGAGCAACTATTTCTTTTGCCTCCAAATATCGACCATCCCTTATCTCCTTAAGTTCATCTGTATATGCAGTTAATCCATTTTCTGTCATCATTACTTTTAATGATTTTTTTCCTCATTCGTATCTATTTTTTATCACATCCCGTGCTGTTGATATAAATTTTTCTCTATCCTTTTCTGGGATAGTATTTTCATATTTTGCTATCCATTTTTCTGCTAGTGCCCTCATTTTTTCACTTTTAATATCATCGGGTTTGGTGTTTTTTACAAGACTGTCTATTTGCGCCGTAAGTGTAATAGCAATGTCCTTTGTCTGCGCTGCAAGGTTATGCGGAAACAAAAAGGTAAACGTTGCAATAACGAAAA
>JAISXV010000224.1 GCA_031270335.1 Prevotellaceae bacterium
TGGATTGAAATCCGGTTTACCGAAGTGTTGATGAATCTTGCCGAATGTGCCGCCGAACTTGGTAACAACGACGAAGCTTATGCAGTGTTGAAAGATGTACGCAAACGTGCAGGTATCACTGCCGGAGCAGGTAGCATGTACGGACTGAAAGCCAACATGTCGAAAACCGAAATGACGAGAGCTATCATGCTCGAACGACAAATCGAATTTGCTTTTGAAGGCAAACGTCTGTGGGATTTGCGTCGCCGGAGAATGTTGCAGGAACTGAACGGTATGCGTCGTGAAGCGCGTATGGCTAAACTGAAAATAACGGAAGAGGAATTTGAGCCTTTCAAAAACCTGGATACGGATTTCGAAAATGAGTACGACAAATATTTTGAAGACAACATCGAAATCGCTGGCGCTGATGCAGCAAACGCATTGAATTTTCCTGAAAACTACTATTTCTATCCTGTTCACAGCAGCGATTTGGTCACCAACTCGCAACTGAAACAAACAAAAGGATGGGATAACGGCACGTTTGATCCATTAGAATAAAATCGTGTAAATTGGCTAAATACCGGCAATTGCCGGGAAAAGAAGAGGGTGTGTTAAATATTATAACATGCCCTCTTTTATTTTGTTTTCTTATAACTGAATATCGCCCATATATTCAGGGCTATTGCGAAACACGAAAGAGCGATTGTGTGCATGGATATTTCCGAAAAATCGTTTCCTTTCATGTAAACGTTTCGCATTGCCTGGATAAAGTAACGCAACGGGTTGAATATCGTTATGTTTTGCGCCCATTGCGGCATACTCCGGATAGGTGTGAACAGTCCGCTCATCAGCACGAAGACGATGATGAAAAAAAACATCATAAACATCGACTGTTGCATTGTGTCTGAATAGTTTGAGATAACAAGCCCAAGCCCCGAAATCGCAAATACGTATATCAGCGAAATGATGTATAGCGTGACAAAACTGCCCGCCGGAAACAACCCGTACATAAAATACGCTATTGTGAAACAAACAGTAAGCACCACAAAACCGATTATCCAGTACGGAATCAGTTTTGAGATTATAAACGTAATTTTCCTGACGGGCGAAACGTTTATCTGTTCGATTGTGCCGCGTTCCTTTTCGTTGACGATGTTTACAGCCGGGAAAAATCCCGATATCAGCGTAAGTAACATCACCATAAGCGCCGGAACCATAAAGATTTTGTACTCCATTTGGGGATTAAACAGTGTTTGTGTTGCGACCTCGATGACGGGAACGGTCATTGATTCCGAAAGCAAAATACCGTTTTCGTCTAACAGTTTTTCGGCAAAGTCCCTGACTGTCATTGACAAATACGAGCTGCCGATTAATCCTTTTGTCCCGTTGACGGTGTTGACGGAAATGAGCAGTTTCGAAACATTTTCCCTGACAAAGCGCGATTCGAAACCATACGGGATTTCCAGAACGAGGTCAGTATCGCCATTTTCGACGCTTTCGATTGCCTGGTAATAAGTTGATGAAACGTCTTTCAGCGTGAAATATTTCGACGCCATAATCTTGCCGGTAAGTTGAGCCGAATAGCCGCTATGGTCGCCATCTACTATCGAAACATTGACGTTTTTGATTTCGAGGTCGGCAGCCCAGGGCATAATAAGCATCACCAAACATGGCAGAATAACCACTAATCGTGGCATAAATTCGTTCCTGATGAACTGTTTAAATTCTTTTTCAATCAAATATCGTATCATCATTCAAGTCTGTATTTGAATTTTTTGAAACTTACCGTCAACAAAACAACCGCCATGACAAGCAGGATATTCAGTTCTTTGAGGGCGTATTTTATTTCCAGTCCTTCGATCATCAGTTTTTTCACGGCGGCGATATACCATCTGACAGGCAAAAGCGTCGAAATCCACTGCAATATGTCCGGCATGTTTTCGACGGGAAAAATCATTCCCGACAGCACTACCGTCGGTATCATCAGCCCGATGCCCGACACGAGTATGGCTGCAATCTGCGTGCGTACAATCGAGGATATCAACAGCCCGAGCGACAAAGCGGTAAAGATGAATATCAGCGAAATAATCACTAACCAAAATATGCTTCCCGACACCGGCACTTGCAATAAAAACACCGATAGCAGCAGTATCGTCGTGAGATTCACCGCCGAAAGGACAAGATAAGGAATCGCTTTCGCAAAGATAATGAAAATCGGTTTCATTGGCGACGCCAAAAGTACTTCCATCGTCCCCTGTTCTTTTTCCCTGACTATGGATATTGAGGTCATCATTGCGCAGATAATCATAAGAATCAATCCCATAACGCCCGGCACGAAGTTGTAGGCGCTTTTCATGTGGGGATTGTAGAGCAGTTTCACTTCGGGCATAATGATATAAGGTATAGCTGTGCCGCCGGTCAGTTCCTGCTGACAGTCGGCGATGATGCTGTTTGCGTATCCGGCGATTATGGTAGCGGCGTTAGGGTCTGTCCCATCGACGATTAACTGTATCGACGCCTTGCCGTTGTGGTACATGTTTTCGTCGAAATGGTTTTCGAAAACTATCACAAGGTCGATTTTGTCTTCCCGAAAAAACTTTTCGGCGACAGATGTCGAAGGTAACATTTCCGCTAATGTAAAGTACTCATTAGCAGCAAAACGGTCGATGATTTTACGCGTCGAAGCATCGTTTGCAGGGTCATAGACGGCAAACCGTACATTCTTCACTTCCGTCGAAATAGCAAATCCGAAAAGAATAATCTGAATCACAGGTATTCCCAAAAGTATCAAAACCGTCCGCCTGTCCCGCATAATATGGTAAAATTCCTTGCGTATAAATGAAATAAATTGCTTCATAATGCCTGTATATCAAATCCGTATCCCCTGTGTCCAAAATAAAATTCCGTAACAAATATAAGCAGAATTAACAGAACTCTTTGCTTAATTATTTTTTTATTACCTTTGCCCCAGAATTTGTAGTATAAATTTTAATGAAATCTTATGTGTCGGGTATGGATATATGTTTTTGTTGTCTGTTATTTGTATATGCCGACGTGGGTTTGCGCTCAAAAGTTTGACGTGATGAAACTGTTGCCGGAAAAATTTGACAATTATCAAGTCTCCAACTGGCTGGATTACGAGGGTGAAGCGCTTTTCGACTATATCAACGGTGGAGCAGAGTTGTACCTGTCATACGGGCTGGTCGGGATGACGGGCTGTAAGTACAACGGCGACGGGCTGCCGCAGGTGACGGTCGAAATCTACGAAATGACTTCTCCGGCTAATGCCTTTGGCGTCTATACGCAGAGTCGCGATAAAGAAGAATACGAATACGGACAAGGTTCGCTGTCAGGCAGTGATTTTCTTCTTTTCTGGAAAGATAAATACTACGTAATTATCACTGCTGGAAAGGTTTTGCCCGAAAGCGGGAAAGCCATTCGCCGCATAGCTTCGCTGATTGACAAAGCTATTCCTGAAAAAAGCCGAATACCGGCTATCGTCGATGCATTGCCGAAAGAAAATCTCGTTCCGGGCGGTTATCTGTATTTTCACCATTATATCTGGCTCAACGCTTATCTGTTTATTGCCAATTATAATCTCGTCAATATCAGTGACAAAACCGATGCCGTGCTGGCAAAGTACGGTGATGCCGACAACCGATGCTATCTCTTGATGGTCGATTATACCGATACAACTGCCGCTATCACAGCGTGGAAACAATTGAAAAAAGAATTTGCTCCCGATGCGACAGGCGAGCGCCCCAAACTCCGCCTCGAAGATGGTACATGGTTTACTACATGGATGTTGGGGAAACGTCTTTGCGCCATTTTCGACGCTAAAAGCATTAATCAAATTGATAATTTATATAATTTAATAATAACTTCTAAATATTAAAGATTTATGGAAAATATTTCACGTCGTGAATTACTGAAACGGACAGCTATGATGGCTGCCGGAGGCGCCTTATTTTTGAACCGTCCCATCAATACATGGGCAATGGAATCGGAGGCTGCCAGCAAAGTTGTACTGATACGCAACCAAAAGTTGTATGCCGGCGGCGATACGCCCGACCCCGCCGTTTGCGAACAGATGATAGACGAAGCCGTCTGCCGTCTGACAGGCTTGGATACGCCCAAAGATGCTTGGGCGTCAATTATTAAGCCAACAGACATTGTTGGCATCAAGACGAATCAATGGAACGGTTTGCCTACGCCGTCATGCGTAAATGATACACTGAAAGCCCGCGTTCTTGGCGTCGGCGTGACGGAAGATAAAGTCAGTGTGGATGATCGAGGCGTAAAACGGAATCCTGTTTTTCAACAGGCAACAGCATTGATCAATACCCGTCCGATGCGTACTCATGCATGGTCGGGAGTAGGCACGCTGCTGAAAAATTACATTATGTTTGCCGAAAAACCGTCCGATTATCACGAAGATTCCTGCGCCGTGCTTGGCAGTCTGCAGGAATTGCCGATTGTGAAAGGCAAAACGCGTCTGCATCTGCTGGTGATGTTCACTCCACAATTTCATCATGTTGCGCCGAGTAAGTTTGCAGAAGAATATTCGTGGAAATACGGCGGACTGCTTGTCGGATTCGATCCGGTGGCTGTCGATTCGGTTGGTTTACGTATTATCGAAGCCAAACGTCGTGAATATTTCAATGAAGACCGTCCGTTGAATCCTCCTGCCAAACATATTGCTGTTGCCGACACTCGTTATCATCTCGGCACTTCCGATCCGTCGAAAATTGAACTGATTAAATTGGGATGGGATGAAAACAGTTATGTATAGTCGCCTCCTCTTCCGAACTACGTAATATGAAACTTCAGAACTCTTGAATCGTATCATATTTTGATTTTAAGAAAGATGACAGGACAAAAAGATACGCCACCAGCGCTGCCACAACCAGGACAGCGCCCCACTGTGCGCCAACCATGTCGGAAGCCACGCCCATCAACAGCGGGAAAATCGCGCCGCCGGCAATGCCCATAATCATCAGTCCTGAGATTTCGTTGTC
>JAISXV010000160.1 GCA_031270335.1 Prevotellaceae bacterium
AATAAACAAGTTACATTAACTTTATCCGAACAACTTTCGGGAAACAGTTTTATGCTTTATATTTCCGAAACAAAAGATAATGAAGGATTTACGATAAACGATTCTGCTTATTTCAGATACCAGACTGTGAATTTCGGCGATTTAGTTTTCAATGAGATAATGGCTAAGCCCAATCCTCCTGTTTCTCTGCCGGATAGAGAATATCTGGAACTGTATAACCGTTCCGCCGACACAATCTATCTTGCCGATTTTCGCATACTGTACAGCGCAGGAAAGTCGTCGAGAATCACAACAGGAAAAATCTCTCCTCAGGGATATGCTGTAATTTGCGCTTCTGCGTCTGTATCAGATCTTTCGGCTTATGGAGATGCGTTTTCGGCGACCTCGTTCCCAAGTCTGCTTGACGCCGGAATGATGCTGACTTTGACCTCTCTCGACAGCACGGTAATCGCTGTAGTTGAATACAATAACTCTTTCTACGGAGACGAAAACAAATTGAAAGGCGGCTGGTCGTTGGAAAGAATCGACACTGATAATCTGTCAGATAACAATAACTGGCGAGCCTCGACCGATGCAAATGGCGGAACGCCGGGCAGACAAAATTCTGTAGCAGGAGCAAATCCGGATAATATACAACCATATATCGTGAAAGTGGAAATAATAGACGAGTATTCGATTCGTATTTTATTTAGCGAAAATATAGACTCTTCCATATTGGAAAATACTGATTATTATAATGTTATTGGTGTAGGAAATCCTTCAGAAGCGAAAGTTGCAAATACGGAACTTTCCAATACAGTCGAGTTAATATTTAATAAAAATTTCGACGTCGGAACTCTTTATGAATTAGCTGTTTCGCCTGATATCAGCGACTTTTATAAAAACGAATACAGAGGAGATCCGGTATTTTTTGGACAGACGTATAAGCCTGAAAAAGAAAATATTGTAATCAACGAAGTATTGTTTCATCCACGTTCCGGCAATGCGGATTTTGTGGAAATATATAACAGAAGCGACAGAATATTAGACCTTTCGGATATATCTATTGCAAGCAGAAACAGAACTACCGGCAATTTGCAACAGGCACACAAAATATCTGAAACTTCGATATATGTACAACCAACTGATTATTTTGTGTTTACAACCGATTCGACTTCATTACATCAATGCTATTATGTCGAAAATCCGGCAAATGTGGTTATCATGTCAGGATTTCCGACATATCCTAATGAAGACGGTACAGTTGTGTTGCTTGATAATGAGGAAAATATCATAGACGAATTTTCTTACTCCGAAGATATGCACGGGATATTTATTAGCAATCCCGAAGGCGTATCGCTTGAGCGCGTGGATTTTGACCGGAAAACTTCCGAACTGGGGAATTGGCAATCGGCAGCGCAAACAGTTGGTTTTGCGACGCCTACGTACAAAAACTCATGTTACACGCATACTGATACTGAGGAAACAAACGGTCCGTTCGCTCTTAGCGCCACCACATTTTCTCCCGACGGAGACGGATACGAAGATGTCTTATTCATTGATTATAAGATGCCTGCGGCAGGATTTATCGCAAATATACGCATATACAATTTACGGGGCAATTTTGTGAAAGAAATATGCCGCAATATGGCTCTGAGTTCGGAAGGACGTTTAGTTTGGGACGGGACTAAAACAAACAGTGCAAAAGTTCCGATAGGTCCGTATATCATTTATATTGAAGCATTTGATTCGAACGGAAAAGTTTACAGATACAAAAAAGTCTGTGTAGTTGCAAGTCAAAAATGAAATGGGAAGCAATTGTAAATGAGCGATTTACATAAAAGATAAAACAAAAAAAGATAGGCGGGGAGCCTACCTTCTTCTTAACCTAAAAACTTAACCTATGAAAAAACCAACTTTCGAGTGCAAAGATACGGCGTATTTTTCAATTTCCAAGTTAAATTATGTTAAATTATGTTAAATTATGTTAAAAGGGCTTGCAGATAAGGTTAATATTTTGTGTATTAATGTATTAAAAAGAGAAGATTTTTAAGATTTTTGTGGATTTTCCGGTGTTTTTTGTGAAAAATGTTCAAAAAATACTGTTCATGCCGGTATGATTGCACTGTTTTTGGCTTTTTTTAGTCCAAAATAATAACAACCACAACCGGCTTATGCGATAAAAATTTGACCGATTGCATTTTTTTCCGTATTATTGATATGAAAATTTTATGTTGATCATGGAACAGGAAAAAGTACAGAAATTAATTGTTTGCAGTAAACAGGGAGATACAAAAGCGTTTGAAATGTTGATTATAGCATTTCAATCTCTTGTATTTCAGCTGTCTTACCGCTTACTTTGCGATTACGACGATGCAAAAGACATGGTTCAGGAAGTTTTCATCAAAATCTGGTTACAGTTGGATAAATATAATCCCCGCTACAAATTTTCGACGTGGATATACAAGATAACCTGCAACATGTGTTACGACCGGCTTCGTTCCATGCGACATTCTCCGGAATCTAACGGGATATCGCTTTTTGCCATCGAACATATTGCGGTTTTATCCGACAATGCGGAAATATCGCTTATCAATCGTGAACTGAAGGATTTGATTCTGTATTTCACCGACAAACTCCCGGCAAAACAGAAAATCGTCTTCATTCTCAGCGATATCGAAGAACTGGAAACGAAAGAAATAGAGAAAATCACAGGACTGTCCGCCGGACAGATTAAAAGCAATCTGCATCTGGCTCGAAAACATATCAAGCACAAAATTAATGCATTAACATCATAAAGTCATGGAAAATAAAAAAATCACATACGAAGAAATTACCGGTTATATCAGGAGTGTATCGCCCGTACTCGAAAATCCGGAAGAATTGACGCAAAACGTTATGATACAAATCGAACGAATTGCCAAAAATAGAAAAAAACACAAAATTATACGTGTTACGGGACTTTTGTCGGGAGCAGTTGCCTGTTTGTTGCTTTGTCTGCTGGCATACGAAACAATACGATTATCAGCATATTCCAATATTTCCGATGCAACGCGAATCCATGCAGGGGATGAGAATGTGAAATTCTCAAAACCGGATATCGAAAAGACGATTCGGGAAAAATTAAAAAACAAAAAACAGAAAGAACGAATATATACTTTATATTCAGCATATAAACAGAAAAATAATTAATAAAATCATTTACAATGAAAACAAATAAGACAACATTCAAAACGATTATTGCAACGATTTTGATCTGCAATATGGTATCGTGTATCAGTGTTAACTACATGGTAACTACGAAATTCGACCGTGACGGTTCATGCTTTCGGGAGATATATGCCAAAGGCGACTCGGCATTTCTGTCCGGCAACCTGTCGCACAATCCGTATATGTTTAATCTCGATTCCGATTGGCATATCACTACGCTGGATATTGCTGAAAAACAGCAAAAATACAACGTGAAAATCAGTAAGACAGTCGGCGCTGTCGAAGAATTTTCAACAGGCTTGCAGTTTGACAAAGATATTCGACCGTTGGCTGCACCGACGGAAACTTTCCAAAAAAGTTTCAAGTGGTTTTACACTTATTACACATTTAAAACCGTATATCCCTGCATTTCGGAGAAAATACCCGTCGCAATAGATGAGTACATGACTGAAAATGAGCAAAAACTGTGGTTTCAGGGAGATTTTTCGGCGTATTTGGGAATGACAGGACTGGAATTGAAAGACAAAATGGATAATATTGAAAATCAGTTTATGTCATGGTATTATCGAAATGTTTACGAAGTGTATTTTAATGTCGTTTACAATTTTGAGAAACTTTCGGAAAACAGTCCGTATCTTACCTTGTTACCAGCAGCAAAAGATACTGTGTTCCGGATTCTTGAACCCGAAATGGATTTATTTGACGATATTGAACACATCAACCATACGCTTGATATATATTTCAAAACAACGCATTTTTCGGATTCGTACAAAGTAAATGAACAGCAGTTCGACAGGATGTGCGAAAAATATTTGTTGGAAGATCTGTTTTCTAAAGAAATTGAATATCAATTGATTGTTCCGGGAAAACTTATCAATGCAAATACTTTCTCAGTATATCGGGATACTTTGACATGGAAAATTACGGCTTTACGGCTGATTCCCGGCGACTGCGAATTAACGGCAACATCGCGTACGGTCAATATCTGGGCATTCGCTGTCGTTTTCTTCCTGATTGTATTGTCGGGATACTGCTTTTTGAAACTAAGAACTAAGAGTTAAGAACTAAGAGTTTATGTATTCATGTGTACCAGTTCATTGCAAGAGTTGATACAAATTTGTAAACGAACTTATGATATTTATCAATTTATCTTTATGATCACCGTATTTGACTTTTTTGCATCCAATTTCAGCAAAGAAGCGCTTGCGCCGTTTGCTGTACCCCAGTCGCCCAAATGCACATACACGCCTTTACAGGACGGGTCGGACAGCGCATCCACGGTTAATGCCGCTTCCGTGCCTTGAGCGTTTACCTGCAAGATAAAGGATAATTTCCCAAACGGAGTGGCAATGTCTTTCAGACTTGTTTTCATTCCTGCCTGCCGCCATTCGGGAGGCAATCCTTCGAGCAAGTGCAGTTCATTCCCTCTATCTAACGCCAGCAGATGCACTGCGAGACCGGCAAACAGCGCACTTGCCCAGTTATGCGGCATGTCGCCCACATATTTGCTGGGCGTCAGGTCGCGGGGCGAATGTTCTTCACGCCAGTTATAGACGGGCGAGGCATGATTGGCAAAGGCATACAGCGATTCATAAGCACGTTTGCTTTCGCCCATCCACAGGCAGGCATGTCCGTAAAACCCGGCAAAATAAGTCCAGATACCGTCGATAGCCCAGCCGGTTCCCATCACCATGCCTTCCTGAAGCGTGGTGTGCAGCATGTTCATCGTTCCGACAGCCACAGGGTCGTC
>JAISXV010000108.1 GCA_031270335.1 Prevotellaceae bacterium
ATCGTGCCGATGATTATGCCATGAAACCTTATATAGATTGGCGAGACTATGAAGACAGAAAATGTACCGACTACAAATTTTCGTTCGAGCCATATAATGTAAACTGTTTTCCGTTTAAATGGGAAATATTTGACAGCGATAATAATTCGGTTGCCGACAGCACAGACCTTACCAAAGACGAACTGGGCGTTACTTTCAGCCTGCGACTTGAAGCTAACAAAGATTATACTGTTAAAATTACCGATGCCAAGGGCAGAGAATCTTCATATCCACAACGCGTAAACATGGAATCGACAAATTTCAATTTCTATCAATCCTCATACATTTCGAATTGCGTAGATGGCAATGGTTATATAGAGATTTATGGACAAATGGATTCCGCTACCCGCGTGCGTTTTGTCAGCGGACCGCAAACGCCCGTACATGCCGACACCGTATTTCAGGAATATACATACAACTTTTATCCGTTTTCGCAGGATCACTATCCCGAATCTCTTTCAATGACTGAAGGCGATTATGTTTTCGAAATTACCGACAAGTGCGGAGGCATACATCCGATAACCGTTCCTCTGAAAAAAAGTCTGGAAATTTCAGGATTTTCATACACAGCAGACGAAATATCAGGCTTGTGCAACAGCGGTGAAGTACGCATCTATCCACATGGAAAAATATACAACAACGGAAACCCTGTGGAAACATGGTTCTCTTTAATCGGAACTCCCGACAATCCCTATCATCCCGACTATTCTGAAAAAGATATTTCCGAAAACGACAATTCGAGTTATTTTTCATTGACAACAAAAGGTAAATATGTGATTGGAATCAGAAGAATGGACTATAACTATTGGTGGTTGGATTGTGTTATTGATACCATTGTTATCGACCACGTACCAAAGGAATTTACACTCGAAGGTCGTTCGTCGTATGTGTGCGAAACAGGCACAATAGGGCATATTCGAGTACAAGCCATAAACGGAAAATTGCCTTACATTTACACGCTATATAATCAGGACAGAGCAACGCTGGTCGAAGGCATTGAGCCAAACGGTACCGGAGCGTTTGAATATGGCGCTTTCGGCGAAAAATATTCAGTCAAAGTGCAGGACGACTGTGGAACATATTTTTGGATAGATGTGGAGATAACCACCCTCGACCAGACAACTTTGCTGAGTGGAAAAACAGACATCTGCAAAGACGGAAGCATCGAACTCAGCTGTTTGCTGCTGGGAGCGACGGAATACCGCTGGAGCGGTCCAAACGATTTTTCGGCAAATACACGTACCATTAGCATCCCCAACGTAACCGCCGTAAACAGCGGAGAATATACTATTGAGGTAAAACCGGCAGGCTGCGATAAATTCTTTTCGAGTTCAATCAACATTAAGGTTCACGAAGTCCCGCTACCCGATGTGCTTGCTCCCATTGATTTGTGTCAGGCTGATGCAGATCTTCCTCTTACGATTGAACCGGCAGCCGGTTACTCCATTAAGTGGTACGACAAGGACGAAAATCCTCTGTCCGAGGCTCCGATTATCGACCTTCGCGTATTCGACGATTATGTTTTCCACGTAGAGCATGTCGATAATGTATTCAACTGTGTTGGCGAAAAACGGGAAGTCCAAGCAAAAGTCAATCCCTTACCGGAAAAAAACGCCAAAGCAACAGGCTGGAGCTGTCAGGACGAAAACCCCGGAATTACAGTAACCGATGTTGTCGAAGGATATGTTTACACTGTCTTTGCCGACGCCACAGCAACAAATCCGGTTATGACATTCGCCGGAACGGCTGACGAAACAATGAATCTGACTTTGACGGCAACAGTGAGAGACGACTCGACTTTTTATCTGCAAACAGCCACTGCCGCCGGCTGTACGCTCTCGCCCGGCATTGTCGCATTTCAGGTTGAAGTAGATCTGCTGAAGATGGCGCCTGCCAAACTGCCTGTTTATTTTCACGAAGTTCCCTACAGCGTGCAATTGACGGGTAATATCGAAAATCCCGTATTCACTCGCACCGACGGCAGTTTAGTTACCGGATTGAGCATGACTTCCGAAGGTTTAATCAGTGGAACGGTTCCCGCATCGGCAGGTTACGCAGAATCAACATTCACAGTAACAATGAACGACGAAAACGGATGCAAAACAAGTAATACATATTCGCTCAGCAGTTGCGGACCGGCTCCCGAAATATCCGACGCCGAACTCTCGTATTGCGAAGGTTCTCAATCCGTCCCGTTAGAGGCTTTATCGCCGAACGGATTCCCTCTAAAATGGTATGACGCGGAAATGAACGAATTGTCCGAAGCGCCAACTCCGGCGACCAACATCGCAGGCGACCAGATATTCTATGTTGCACAAATCGACGAAGCATTGCAGTGCGAAAGCGCCAAAGCCGAAATAAAAGTTACAGTTACACCGGCGCCGGAACTCGATTTCGAAGCGCAGTCCGATAATATCTGTTATGGCAGTTCGCCAACCATAAATCTTGCAAACCTGCACAGTAATTATGTTTACGACATTTCCTCAGACGCGCAGATGACCGAAAAACTTACATCTTTCACAGGATCGACATCCGGTAATCTGAACCTTTCGGCTGTCCCCGAAACATCAACTTCGTATTATGTTTTGGTTACCGACGATTTGACTTGCATGTCGATAAACATGGAGGAAGTCAGTATCAACGTCATCAAACTGGAGATTTTGCCCGACGACCTGCCCGTTTATTTTCACGAAACTCCATACAGCGTACAGCTTGAAAGCAATGCCGAAGAACCGGCATTCGCTTACGCAGGCAGTTTAGTTACAGGAATCGACATGACTTCCGGCGGTTTAATCAGCGGGACGGTTCCACTGTCGGCAGGACGCGAAGAATCGACGTTTACCGTTACGGTAAAAGACAAAAACGGATGTCAAACCGATAAGGAATACACACTTCGCACTTGCGAGCCGAAGCCGGATCTGCCTGTCGATTCGATAGCGTATTGCGCAGGAGCGCAGGCAACGCCCATACAGGCCTCGTCGCCCAACGGATTCCCTCTTCAATGGTACGATTACAATCTGAATAAATTGCAGGAAACACCCGTACCGGAAACCGATAATGTCGGCGAACAGACATTTTACGTCGCACAAATCAACGAAATCCTGCATTGCGAAGGCGAAAGAGCGAAAGTCAGAGTGTTCGTAAATCCATTGCCTGAAATCGATTTCACAGCCTCGGCAAACGATATATGTTTTGGCGAATCGCCATCGATAATTCTGGACAATCTGCATGAGACTTATACTTATACGGTATATTCGGACAGCGAATTTCTCAACGAACGCGGCTCGACAACCGGAACAGATTCTACCGCCGTCGATATTGATGACGTTCTCGAAACCAATACCAGTTATTATGTTCTGGTTACCGACAGTCTGGGCTGTACTTCATCGAACTGGAAAGAAGCGCCGGTAACAGTAATAAAACTGTATATCGAACCGGAACGATTGCCGCAATACCAGAAAAATGTAGAGTACGAACAGAGATTGACTACCAATGCCCAGCTGCCGATGTTCAGCATTTATGCCGGTTATTTGCCGGAAGGATTTTCGTTAAACGCTTCGGGTCTGCTGTACGGTATGTTCTCCGGTTCGACAAATAATATGCGTCATGTTTTTACTGTCGAAGTGCAGGATTCGAACGGATGTAACGCAACACGCGAATATACTTTTACCGGCGAAGTGATTGCGCCTAAAGCCTTCACTCCGAATGGCGACGGAGTCAACGATATCTTCATGCAGGGCTATAAAGTGGTTATTTTCGACCGTCTGGGCATCGAAATGTTCAGAGGCGACGATGGCTGGGATGGCACGTATAAAGGTAAACCGGTCGCTCCCGATATCTATTTCTATAAACTGGAATATCTTGACGCTAACGACGACGTTAAAACAAAAACAGGATATGTAGGAGTACATTATTGATTTTATTGAAATTCAAACATTATGAGTTTATGAAAGGTGGGGGGAACGTTTTTTCTGCCGACATGTCATCCCTCACCTCTGTACCTTATTTTATAGGTCGAAAATAAGGTTGAATGAGATGGGTAATCGTAAGCTACTAAGGTTTTTATAGCCATGGTATCAATAAAATAATCCCGATTAGGATTAATAATAGGATTGCCTTCGGGCGACACAACAGATTACATACGTGCGTAGCAAAAATTACATGCGTGTGTAGCAAAAATTACACACGTATGTAGCAAAAATTACATACGTATGTAGCAAAAATTACACACGTGCGCAGCAAAAAATCCCGAAGGGATGCCATTATTATAGAAAACACATACCCGACATAATGTAAAAACCCTGAAAGGGTG
>JAISXV010000125.1 GCA_031270335.1 Prevotellaceae bacterium
GAAGCCGTGAAAACAACGCTGAAACGCAGAGGTCCTCATAATATGGGCTGGTCGGGCGCATGGCGAATCAGTCTTCGGGCGCGTCTCGAAGAACCCGCCGAAGCGTATGGTATTTTACATAAAATGATAACCGACGTCAGTATTCACCCTCGTGACGAAGACAGCCGCATCACGCCCTCGTTCGAAGGCAATCAGGCAATTCAGGGCGTAACAGCAGGAATGGCCGAAATGCTGATACAAAGCCACAGCGGAGAAATATCGCTGCTTCCGGCATTGCCCGAACAGTGGAAAACCGGCGCAGTCAAAGGTCTCCGGGCGCGTGGAGGTTACGAAATCGATATTGCCTGGAAAGATGGAAAACTGTCGAAAGCATTGCTCAAAGCAAATTACGACAAAACCTGCCGTTTGCGCTCCAAAGTTCCCGTCAAGATTCTGGATGGAAATAAAGAAACTCCATGCAACCGGTTAGATGAAAATTTAGTGGAATTTGAGACAAAATCGGGGAAAATATATCGTATCGAACCAAGTAAATAAAAAACAGTTTTACAATACAAATTAGTTACGCACAATGATAAAGAGTCCATTACGATATCCGGGAGGAAAAAGTCGGGCAATTGATACGATTGCAAAATTAATTCCCGATTTTGATGAATTTAGAGAACCCTTTTTAGGCGGCGGGTCGGTTTTTGTGTATCTCAAACAGCGTTATCCCAACAAAAAGTTTTGGATAAACGATTTATATCCGGAATTGTATAAATTCTGGATAACGACGCAAAAAGATGTTAATACACTGATTGAAAAAATATACGAATGGCGAAAATCCTATCCTGACGGCAAAGACCTGTATCGATTTCTCAATAATAATTTGGACAATTTCAACGACTTGGAACGTGCCGCCGCCTTTTTTATCTATAATCGTATCACTTTTTCGGGAACAACTTTAAGCGGTGGATACAGCGAAGGCGCTTTTACCGGACGTTTCACTGAAAACAGTATTCAACGTTTGAACGAAGTGGCAAAAATAATTAACGGTTCAACCATAACGAATTATGATTATGAAGAACTTATCAGGCGTGAAGGCGAAAATGTTTTCATTTTCCTTGACCCGCCGTATTATTCGTCGACAAAATCGGCATTGTACGGTAAAAACGGAAACTTACACAAGTCATTCGACCATGTACGGTTTGCCGAAAACATGAAAAACTGTCGGCACAAATGGCTTATTACATACGACGATAGCGAATATATCAGAGATTTATTTTCGTTTGCAAACATCGTTCCATGGAATTTAACATACAGAATGAAAAATATTACCAAAACATCCGACCAGAAAGGCAAAGAACTGTTTGTGTCAAACTATATTACGAAAATAGAACATCGGACAGACAAACAACTGAGTTTATTCAGTTAATTGGCGTTAGTTGGTCATGCAGTTTTGCACATTCAAATAAAAGGTTTACCTTTGCCGAAAAAATAAGTGATTATGTCAAGACAAAAACCGGTAGAAGCGTTCAAGAATGCAACGAAAGGGACAAAGATAAGATATGCGATAGCGTCCGTTTTATATATACTGTTTATCATTTGGTTACGGAGTCCGATATGGTTGATTGGGCTTATTGTGATTTTCGATTTATACTTTTCGAAATGGGTGAAATGGGCGTTTTGGAAAAAGCGTTACAAAGCGGGCGAAAAGCGAAATACCTTGCTCGAGTGGGTTGATGCGTTGATATTTGCTCTTATTGTGGCGACGCTTGTGCGAACATTTTTTTTGGAAGCATACGTTATTCCGACTTCGTCAATGGAAAAGTCAATGCTGGTTGGCGATTATCTGTTTGTCAGCAAGGTTGCCTACGGTCCCAAAGTCCCGAATACGCCGCTGTCTATTCCGCTTATACACAATCAGATTTCTTTATTCGGCAACACATCCGAATCCTATTCGGAACTGATAAAATTGCCGTATAAACGACTTGCCGGCTTCGGGAAAGTAAAACGAAACAATACAGTAGTATTTAACTTTCCGAATGGGGATACTGTTGTCAAAAATCATCCTGAAATTATTGATTACCATCAGATTAAAAGGAGTATGGGCGAGAAAAGTTTCAACGAATGGCTTCAACGCAACCGTTATGAACTTGTGGCGCGTCCTGTCGATAAAAAAGACAATTATGTCAAACGCTGTGTAGCAATTCCGGGCGATTCGTTGCAAATCAAACAAAGTCAATTATATATCAATGGAAAACCTGCCGAAGATTTTCCGGGGCAGGAATATTCCTACACGGTCGTCCTGAAAGAACAGTTGAGCGATAAAGCGCTTACACAGTTGGGATTGTCGTCGGAAGACCTTCGGAATGCGGGTAAAAATCAGGGCGTCCGCGGGTACTCCAACCTTATTTTGACGCAAAAAGCGTACGAGGCGTTAAAATCCTCATCATCGGTTGTTTCCATAACACGAAACGAATCATATAGCGACGACTGTTTTCCGTTTTCCGATAATTATCCCTGGACAATAGACAATTACGGTCCGCTCTGGATTCCGGCACAGGGAGCGACAGTCAATATTGATACGGAAAATATCTGTTTCTATCAACGGATTATACAGGCTTACGAAGGAAACGACCTGGCAATAAAAGACGGGAAAATCTACATAAACGGCTCTCAAACTTCGACTTATACTTTCAAAATGGATTACTATTTCATGATGGGCGACAATCGGCATGGTTCGTACGATTCGCGTATGTGGGGATTTGTTCCCGAAGACCATATTGTTGGAAAACCGTCGTTTATATGGTTTTCGTCGGATAAAGATAAAAGTTTTCCGATGAACATCAGATGGAAAAGAATGTTTAACAGTATAAAATAAAAAATTATGAAAATGTTGACATACGTTTTAATAGTGTGTTGTTTGACAGTGTTTAATCTTGATGTTTCCGCTCAAAATAAAGACAACGGGACAGTCAGGAAATTTATCCGTGATGGTAATAAAAGTTATACGGATTCGGTTTATTCGTCGGCAGAGACTGCCTACAGAGATGCTTTGGACGAAAATCCGAGATCGCTTGTTGCACGTTTCAATCTTGGAAACAGTTTGTTTAAACAGGATAAGTTCGACGAAGCAATTGAGGAATATGCGAAATTGTCGAAAGATGAATCTGTTAATTACAATATCGGCAATTCGTATCTCAAAAAAGAAGAATACGAAAAAGCAATAGAGGCGTATAAGGAATCGTTGCGTAAAAATCCTTCGGATTTCGAAGCGAAATCTAATTTGTCTTATGCAAAGAAAAAATTGCAGCAACAGCAACAACAAAATCAAGATAATCAGCAAAATCAGGATAATAAAGACAATCAAAATCAGGATAACAAAGATAATCAGGACAATCAAAACAAGGATAACAAGGACGATAAAAACAAGGATAACAAGGACGATAAAAACAAAGATAATCAGGATAATAAAGATCAAAACAAGGATAATCAGGACGACAAGGATAAAAATAAAGATAATCAGGATAATAAAGATAATAAAGACAATAAGAATCAGGATGATAAAAAAAATCAGGATAACAAGGATAATCAATCCGATAATTCAAAAAGTCAGCCGAAAATGTCAAAAGAAGAGGCTAATTATATCCTGAATGCCGTTGAGTCAAACGAAAAAAATACACGGGAAAAAGTCCAGAAAATCAAAGCTGAGAAGGCGTCAAAGGATCAACCCGAAAAAAACTGGTAAATAATATAATTGTATAATAATAAAGATAAAAAACATGAATATCCCTACTAATTTAAAGTATTCGACAGAACATGAATGGGTGAAATTGGACAACGACGTTGCTACCATAGGTATCACTGATTACGCTCAAAGTCAATTAGGTGAAATTGTTTTCGTCGATGTTCAACCCGATCTCGAGGGTGAAACGCTCGCAAAAGGCGAAATATTCGGCGCAATCGAAGCAGTGAAAACGGTTGCTGACGCTTTCATGCCCGTTTCGGGAGAAATAATCGAAATAAACGTGGCTGTCAACGAGGTGTACGAAAACAGCGACAAACAGGAATCGGTCGTCAATACAGACCCTTATGGCGCCGGTTGGATGATTAAAGTGAAAATCAATAATCCCGCAGAACTCGACGAATTGATGAACAGCGAGGATTACGAAGATTTCATCGCATGAAATGAACTTACGGATTGACAAATGGCTGTGGGCGGTCAGAATATTCAAAACTCGGACTGAGGCTTCGGAAGCGTGCCGGAAAGGACGAGTTTTGGTAAATGATGTTCAAGTGAAACCATCGCGGGAAGTGAAAATCGGCGATGAGATCACCGTCAAACGACCGCCGGTCAGCTATGTTTACAGGGTCACAGGTCTTGTCGAAAATCGTCAACCGGCAAAAAACGTTCCTCTTTACGCCGAAAATATTACTCCTCAAGAGGAACTTGATATGCTTAAAGTACAGAAAGGCACACTGTTCGTCCAACGCGACAGAGGCTCCGGACGTCCTACAAAAAAAGAACGCAGAGATATTGATAAAGTAATGGAAAATTGAAAATCTCTTATTTACTATAATTTAATTATTTACACATAATGAAAACAAAGTTATTTTTAATCGTATGCAGCCTTGGGATCATCTCGTCCGTAAATGCACAGACACGCCTGCCGGAAGAGATTACATACAAAATCAAGGGTGAAGCATTCTCTAATTCGAGAATCGAAGAAACGTCGCAGTGGCTGACCGACTTCATCGGTCCACGACTGACCGCTTCGAAAAACGGACAGCGCGCCGAAGCGCTGGTGAAAGACAAATTGACGGAAATGGGGCTTAGCAATGCCCGCCGTGAATTTGCCGTCAAGTTTACACGGGGCGGCTGGAACAACGAGAAAACTTACGTTGCTATGACAAGCCCCTATTATTGCAATTTCACATCGACGCCACGGGCGTGGTCGGGCAGCACCTCCGGTCTGGTCAAAGCCGACGTACTCTACTTTAACGTACAAAAAGAAGAAGACCTTGACAAATACAAAGGCAAAATTGGCGGAAAAATCCTGCTGTTACCGGGTGATACGAGCTATACAATTCGCTTCGAACCACTCGCATCGCGACTGACGGACGAACAATTAAACGAACTGGCGAAAGACCCGCGTGGAAGTAGCGCCGGAACTCCGTTCCGTATGCGTTCGCCCTCGACACCGCCCACTTTGCGCGAAAAAATCAACAAATTTCTGGCGGAAGAGAAACCAATTGCCATACTTGTAGGCAGCGGGACGTTCAACGTACCTGTATCGAGCGGTATCAACTATGTCGCAGGCAGATCCGAACCGACGCCCGAACTGGCGCTCCCAATCGAAGACCACGGACGCCTGATTCGTCTGGTACGCCGCAATATCCCCGTGCAACTGGAGTTGGACGTCAAAAACACGTTCTTTCCCGGCGATACGATTGTGAACAATGTGATTGCCGAAATACCAGGCACCGACCCCAAACTGAAGGATGAAGTTGTCCTGATAGGCGCGCACCTTGATTCATGGCACGGTGGTACAGGCGGAGCAGACAACGGCTCCGGTTGCATCGTGATGATCGAGGCGATGCGCATCATCAAGGCGCTGGGAATTTCACCGCGACGTACCATCCGCATTGCGCTGTGGGGCGGCGAAGAGCAGGGATTGTACGGCTCCAGAGGCTACGCCCAGAATCTCCTGTACGACATTAGAAACGAAAAAAAACTTCCCGGATACGACAAATTCGTCCTCTACTTGAATATGGACAACGGTTCGGGACGATTCCGCGGCATATATCTGGAAGAAAACGATATGGCAGTCCCTTTCTTCAAGACGTGGATGGAACCGTTCGAATCGCTGGGTTTCACGACTCTGAGCCTGCGCCGTACCGGTTCGACCGATCACGTATCGTTCAATATCATAGGGTTGCCCGCTTATCAGTTTATTCAGGATCGGCTGGAATACGGAAGAACATATCACACGTTGATGGATACCTACGAACGCCTGTCGTTCGACGACCTCCGCATCAACGCCGCCATTGTGGCGTGGTTCGCCTTGAACGCCGCACAAGATAACGCCCGCATTCCGGTCAAACCCGATGCAATAAGCAAGTTGAAGCAAAACCTCCCGCCGTATTTCTTTTAATCCCACAAATCTTATATCGTTAGACAGCGAACTTGTGGGAATAACGGAATAACGCATAACCGGAGACAGCTGGACATTAGAGTTGAAGCAAGGATATATTCTTCTGAAAGATGATCAGAATTATATCTTATTTATTTCGCATCTCTAATACAAGTCAGAATACGCGTTATACAAATCGCTGATTTTATCCCAGTTGACCACATTCCAGAAAGCTTTTACGTATGCGCTTCTATTCGATTGATACTTTAGATAATACGCATGTTCCCAGACGTCAAGCGCTAAGATGGGCGCTCCTTTGTCCGGTGCGTCGCTCATTACGGGATTATCCTGATTTGGCGTTGATACGATTTTCAGTTTACCGTCTGAAACGATGAGCCATACCCAGCCTGAACCGAATCGTGCTGTCGCCGTTTTCTCAAATTCCGCTTTAAAATTGTTTACAGACCCAAATTCGGCAACTATCGCTTTTTCTAACTTTGCCGATGGCTTTGTCTGTCCGGGATTTAACAGCATCCAGAAAAACGAATGATTGTAATGACCGCCGCCGTTGTTGCGTACAGCAACACGAATATCTTCCGGAACAGCGGTTATACCGGATAGAAGTTCTTCCAAATCCTTGTTTTTCAGTTCGGGATGTTTGTCGATAGCAGCGTTCAGGTTATTGACATACGCCCGGTGATGATTGTTGTAATGTATCCGCATCGTTACGGAATCGATGTGCGGAACAAATGCGTCGTATGTATATTGCAATGGCGGCAACACAAACTGCGCATCCAATCTGTACGTAAACAGCTGTAATACTGTCATAAAACTAATAAATACCTTTGTTTTCATCATGCTTTATTTTAATATTAATCGTAAATCAATCTAAAATCGTAAATCTAAAATCGCAATCGTGTGTTTACAATTCTCAACAACTGATCGACATATTCGCGAGAATTATACAGTCGCGGTATTTTATTTTGTCCGCCAAGTTTGCCTTTGGATTCCATCCATTTGATGAATGTTCCATCGGGTAAAGTCGTCAGTTTCAGGCGCGACAGCGTTATATTACGATCCCTTTTTGCTTCATAATCCGAATTGACTTCGCATAATGCTTTATCCAGAATGTTTGCAAACTGCTCGACGTCTTGCGGTAAAGTATCAAATTCGATTAACCATTCATGAGCGCCATTCGAAGTTTCGCTCATAAAAATCGGAGCGACAGTATATTCCGACACTATTGCGTTTGTCGCGGCACAGGCTTTTTGTAATGCTTCTTCGGCGTTTCCGACAATGAGTTCTTCGCCGAAAACGTTGATATAGTGAGCTGTCCGTCCTGTTATCCTGATTTTATGCGGATACAGCGAAGTGAATTTCACGGTATCGCCAATCAGATAACGCCACAGACCGGCATTGGTCGATATTATCATTGCATAGTTTACGCCTGTTTCCACTTCCGAAATGCTGTATGTTTTCGGCAAATCTTTTCCCAGTTCGGACATTGGCATAAATTCAAAAAATATGTTGTTGTTTACCAGCAGCAACATCGAATCTTCATCCGGCGAATCCTGAAAAGCAAAAAATCCTTCGGAAGCATTGTAAGTTTCCATGTAACGCATCTTTTCCGAAGGTATAATCCTCTTAAACTGTTCGATATACGGACCAAACGCAACTCCTCCGTGAAAAAATACTTCCAGATTAGGCCAGAGTTCTACCAAATGTTTTTTTTCCGTATATTCCAGAATCCTGTTCATCAAAACCAGATTCCACGACGGTACGCCGGCAAAACTCGTCACATTGCATTTGCTTGAATATCTTGCTATAGCGTTTGTTTTTTCGTCAAAATCGGGAATTAAAGCCGTTTTTTTCGATGGCGTCCTCGCCAGTTCGGCATACCATGGCGAATTGTGAATCATTACTGCCGACAAATCGCCGGTTTTGACTTTGCTGTTATACTCGTCTATCTTGCGACTGCCTCCCAGAGTAAGCGACCGTCCAAGCAGTAATTTCGAACATGGATTATTAATAAGATACTGAAGCGTAACGTCTTTACTGCCAGAAAAATGACAATTGTACAGACATTCGCGGCTTACGGGAATAAATTTACTCTTGCTCGCTGTTGTTCCCGACGATTTGGCAAACCACTTGACGGGCGTATTCCACAAAATATTGTTTTCGCCGCTACGCATCCGTTTGATATACGGCTGAAGCACAGCATAATCGGATATGGGAACGTTGTTCCGGAAATCTTCGATATTCCGTATTCCTCCGAAGTTGTATTTCTTGCCGTATTCCGTATGTTCTCCGGCTTTGATTAAAGCGTTGAATACGACTTCCTGAGCTTGACCAGGCTTTTTTCTCAATCGTTCAATCTCTTTAATCCTGTTTCTAAATACTCTAAATATAATATTATTTATTAACATTTAATCATAAAATATTTGTGCACAAAAGTAATAACATATTATAAATGTTCAAATCGTTTTTGTTAAATTGTTGATTATTAGGATAAAAATTTTTTATTTAGATTGGATTGTAACAACCGGACAGAGGTTTTAATAAAATTATTTATGAAAAAAATTTAAAAAAAACTGTACGATTTTTTGCATTTCAGAAAATATTCGTACATTTGCACCGCAAAAGTATATGATTTTATGGATACAGAATTTGTTATTTCGATTGACAGCCTTACAAAAACCTTCCCTGTTGGAGGAAGTTTTTTTACAGCGCTTAACAATGTGAACCTTGTTTTCGGCAAGGGAGAATTTACGGGTTTAGTCGGACCCAGCGGTTCGGGTAAAACCACGTTACTCAACATTATCGGTTCGTTGGACACGCCAAGTACGGGCGACGCCAGCGTATTAGGACATTCTATCGCCAAACTCACGCCAAAAGAATCGGCTGAATTACGTAACCGGAATATCGGGTTTATTTTTCAGAGTTACAACCTGTTGCCGGTTTATACGGTCTATGAGAATGTCGAATTTGCCTTGTTGTTACAGAAAACGCCCGTTGATGCCCGCCGCAAAGCAGTGATGGAAGCATTGGAATGGGTCGGACTGACGGACAAGGAAAAATCACGTCCGTCGCAACTTTCCGGCGGTGAATGTCAACGGGTTGCTATTGCGCGTGCAATGGTCAAACGTCCGGCTATCGTTCTTGCCGATGAACCCTCGGCAAACCTCGACGCCAAAAATTCGCATAACATCCTGCAAACTATGCGAAAACTCAACAAGGAACTGAAAACAACTTTCATCTTCGCCACACACGATGAAAAAGTAATGCAGTACCTTACGCGAATTGTTTCGCTAAGAGATGGAGAAATAGAAAAAGATTCACTCATTGAAAAACCTGCCTCATGTTAGTACTAAAAACCTCGTTTAAGAATATTATCGGCGCAGGCAAACGTACATGGCTGAATGTAGCGGTATTATCGTTTACATTTGTTATAATGGTTAGTTATAACGGATTTATCGACGGTTGGCAACAGGAGGCGTATCGCGATACCGAAAATTGGGAAACCGGCGCCGGACAACTATGGCATCCACAATATGACCGGTTCGACGTGTTTACTTTGCAGGATGCACATGCCGCTATTCCGTCAGGATTACGGACTTACGTGGATAATGGAACATTGACGCCGATACTGATCACGCAGGGCGTTATCTATCCGCAGGGGCGAATGCAGAACATATTATTAAAAGGTATCGACCCAAAGCAGCAGATACTTTCAATTCCGTCGCAAGAGTTGGCGCAGACGGGCGAAATCAGCGCGCTTATCGGTTCGCGAATGGCTGAATCGACGGCTTTGAAGAAAGGCGACCGTGTGATGATTCGCTGGCGAGACAAAAACGGCGTGTTCGACGCCCGCGAAATCCTTATTGCCGGCATATTCAGCACCAAAGTTCCCTCGGTGGACGCCGGACAACTCTGGCTCAATCTCAACACTTTGCGCGAAATGACCGGTATGCCGGATGAAGCGACTTATTTCGTCGAATCGAAAGACTGTCCACTGAAAACCGACGCAGATGGCTGGCTCTACAAAGATATCGACTTCCTGACTGCAGACATCAAAGCGATGACGGACGGCAATCGTGTGGAATCGGCTGTTATTTTTTCCATTTTGATGGCGATAGCCCTGTTAGCCGTTTTTGATACGCAGACATTGTCGATTTTCCGTCGCCGTAAAGAAATCGGAACGTACATCGCTCTGGGAATGACGCCGAAACGGGTGATTTGGCTATTTACCCTCGAAGGTACGAGTTTCAGTGTTTTAGCCGTTCTTGCCGGTTTTGTCTGGGGGACGCCGTTATTATGGTGGTTTGGCAAAGTGGGTATGAAGATGCCCGAAATTGATATGAACGTAGTCATGGGTGATACTATGTATCCTTCGTATGAACTGTCGTCGATTTTAACGGCAATAGTGTTGATTGTATGTTTGTCGGCGATAATCAGTTATTTGCCGGCTCGGAAAATAGCGAAACAAAATGTTGTGAACGCATTAAAAGGAAAGTTATGAATCAGTTTTTATGGAAAGGAATTATTCGCGACAGTAGTCGCAGTTTATTACCGATTATTGTGGTTGCGATTGGCGTGTTTTTTGTCATTTTTGTGGACGGTCTGGTCGCCGGAATGATGCGGAACATGATGTACCTGACCGCCAATCATCAAACAGGACACATGAAAATCATGACGCGCGCATACAGCGAAAATGAAGACCAGAAACCACTCGATTTGGCATTACTGGACGTCAGTCAGTTGCTGGAAAAATTGCAGGCAGAATTTCCCGGCGTCAGTTGGAACTCGCGTATCAATTTCGGCGGATTGCTCGATATTCCCGACGATAACGGCGAAACACGGGCGCAAGGTCCTGTTTCGGCGACGGCTTACGATTTGCTCTCGCCGGACAGCAAAGAAATCGAACGTGTTGGTATCGAAAAGGCTATCACTGCCGGACGTATCATCCGGCAGCCGGACGAGGTGTTGCTCAGTTACGATTTTGCCGAACGTTTCGGCGTGAAACCCGGTGATACGCTGACTTTTTTCGGTTCTACGATGCACGGTTCGATGAGTTTCACGAATTTGACGGTTGCCGGCATCATGCGTTTCGGAATGGCGGCTCTCGACCGTGGCGCTATTATCGTGGATATCAGCGGTGCACGACAATTGTTGGATATGGACGACGCCGCAGGTGAAATTCTGGGGTTCCTGCCCAACGAAAAATATAACAGGGAACAGGCTGAAGCGATAAAAACCGCTTTCAACGCACAGTACGCCGCTGATACCGACGAATATACTCCGGTGATGCTGCAATTAATCGATCAACAGTCAATGGCTGCGACAATATCTTACACCGATACGACGATATTTATTATGCTTGTCCTGTTGATTTTCGCTTTATCGATTGTGCTTTGGAACACGGGCGTGCTGGGCGGAATCCGGCGTTACACCGAGTTCGGCGTTCGTCTGGCAATGGGCGAGGAAAAAGGACATATCTATCGTTCGCTCTTGACCGAATCGTTATTTATCGGACTGATAGGCTCTTGCACAGGAACGCTCTTGGGATTGGGATTTTCGCTCTATCTCCACAAGTACGGAATCGACTACGGAAGCGCCGTGGAAACTTTGTCAATGATAATTGACCCTGTGATCCGTTCCGAAATCACGCCGCGAATGTATTACATCGGATTTATTCCGGGCGTGGCTTCCATGTTCGTCGGTAGCGCACTTGCCGGAATCGCCGTTTACAGACGAAGTACTGCAACACTGTTTAAAGAACTGGAATAGAGGTATGAAATATGAAGTATGAGGTATGAAGTATGAAGTATGAAGTATG
>JAISXV010000138.1 GCA_031270335.1 Prevotellaceae bacterium
GAAAGCTATTTACAAAATGAAGATTAGAGGGCAATGGGTTCAATCCGAAATTACAAAAAAAATGCAAAGGATTTTCGCAAAAATCGATATAGACTACCTAACTTGAGCGGAGTTAGGGATTAAGTAAACATTTTATTAAGGAAATTATGATTTTTAATTCAATAGATTTTGCAATTTTTTTACCTGTAGTATTTGCGCTATACTGGTTTGTATTTCAACGCAATATACGGATACAAAACTTTTTCCTTGTTGTGGCGAGTTATATTTTCTACGCATGGTGGGATTGGCGTTTCCTGATTCTGATGACAGTAACGATTCTGTGCAGTTATGCAAGCGGATTGCTTATCAACAAAGCGAGACGTGAGTCCGACAAAACAGTCTTTCGACGTCGCGCCCGAATCGTCGTCGTTGCCAATATCGTAATAAACTTGCTGATACTTGGATTTTTCAAATATTATAATTTCTTTGTACAAAATTTTGTGGACGCATTTACGCTTTTAGGTAAAAATCTCAATGTCCATACTCTAAAAATCATTTTGCCTGTCGGAATTTCGTTTTACACTTTTCAAGCATTGAGTTATTCTATTGATGTTTATCGACGAAAGTTAGAACCGACGAAAGATATTATAGCGTTTTTTGCTTTTGTAAGTTTTTTCCCGCAATTGGTGGCTGGTCCTATCGAACGCGCAACCAATCTGCTTCCGCAGTTCTACGTCAAACGGCAATTCGATTATCTACAAGCGGCGAATGGTATGCGTCAGATACTGTGGGGACTGTTCAAAAAAATTGTGATTGCCGATAACTGTGCCGGAATAGTCAATGGAATATTCGGGAATTACAGTATGCATTCGGCAAACACATTACTTGTGGCTGCCGTACTGTTTGCTTTTCAGATTTATGGCGACTTTTCGGGTTATTCTGACATTGCAATCGGCACAGCGCGGCTGTTTGGGATTAAATTGATGCGAAATTTTGCTTTTCCTTATTTTTCACGGGATATTGCCGAATTTTGGCGACGTTGGCATATTTCGTTAACTACATGGTTTCGTGATTATCTGTATATTCCATTGGGAGGAAGTCGCGGTTCGAAATGGCAAAAAGTACGTAATACGTTTATTATTTTCCTTGTAAGCGGTTTTTGGCACGGCGCAAACTGGACATTCATTGCGTGGGGCGCTTATCATGCTTTATTGTTTATGCCCTTGCTCTTGTTTGGTAAAAACCGAAAACACACTGATATTGTTGCGAAAAACAGACTGTTACCAACGTTCAGGGAATTGCTGTCGGTGTTGACGACTTTCGTGCTGGTGGTTATCGGCTGGATTATTTTCAGAGCCGAAAATATCAGTCAAGCCTTTGATTATATGTTAGAAATATGTTCGTCTTCGCTGTTTTTGATGCCAACGATAGGAAAAAGAGTAATATTACCTCCTGTTATCTTTATTGTTCTTTTTATTATTGTAGAGTGGTTTGGACGAAAAAAAGAATATGCCATCGAAGCAATACCTGTTAGACAAACATTTCGATGGATGATTTATATTATTATAGTGATGTTTATTATAATAGCGGGAGGCGTATCCGATCAGTTTATTTATTTTCAATTTTAATGATAATGAAAAAGTTTATAAGTCGAATCAGAGCATTTACAATCATTTTGACAATCGTTGTCGTCAGTTTTACCGGAGGAATATACTTTATTCAATCAAAAGCGTCATTCAAATTACCTCCCGATAAACATATTCTTATAATAGGAGATTCTCATACCCAGGTGACAATAGATGATAAGATTTATCGTCATGCGGTAAATGTTTCGCAAGGTGGCACAGCATATTTGTATTCGTATTGCAAGTTAGAAAAATTTTTGAATGAGAATAAGCATATTGATACTGTTTTTCTCTCATTTCATTATGGAGCGCTGATATTTCATGTAGATAATATTTTAGGCGAAAATTCGATGGTTGTAAGGATTCCACTCCATCTTACGCTTTTGAATAAAGACGAGATTGCTATTTTTGCAAACAGAAAAATGATACTGCTTAATTCTGTTTTTCACTCGCCATACGCGCTTGCTCTAAAATTTATTATGAAAGGCGGTCGTATTTCGTATGAAGATTTGGGTATTGGCGGTCATGTGAAGATAAAATGGAATAAATTACAGGAAGACATTGCTCTCCAGCAAAATAAACAGACAGAAGAAGAAAATATTTCGTTTTATCAAAAAGAATACCTGTTGAAGATAGCTGATTTATGCAAATCCCGAAATGTCAAATTGATTTTAATCAATCCGCCGACATATAAGCCGGAAATATACGGAAACATCGACAAACTGAATAATTTCCACAACACTTATTTGCCGGAAGTTACATTCTGGGACTGTTCGACTCTTCCTCTACCCGACGATTGTTATGGCGACATAGGACATCTGAATTATAAAGGCGCCGAAATTTTCAGTAAATATTTACAGGAGATCAAATTTAAAGGGACGTTGTTGCATTATCAGAATCAATAGTCTTTGCAACAATCGTAATTTTTTTGATAATGTTGGAATAAGCATTACCTTTGTCCGCTAATATTTTTAGAATGATAAAGTTTAGGACATATATTTTTGAATTGATATTGTGGATGTTATTACCATCGGTTGTGGGGTGGATAACGTTTGAAATTTTCACAAAATACCGTTTCGATTCCTATCCGGTGATACCTGCGAGCATGATTATCTTAGGCACGCTTTTCTTTTTTATACTGAAAAAAATCCATTCCATATCCGAAAGCAAACGAATGTTATTGTTTTATCTGAATATAATTGTAAAAATGATATTGTCATTAGCGTTTATTTTGTTCGTAGTGTTGCACGACAGAACGAACGCTCTGTTTTTTATAATCACATTTTTTGTGTTTTACGTTTTTTTAATGATATTCGAAATACGCTGTTTCGTAAAAATAACAAAATTAATATCGGGAAAACAAAATTAGAAATGAAGAATATCGTATCTGTATTATTATTGCTGTTTTTTTCTGCCGGTCTCGGAGCGCAGAACAGCGAATCGACGCCGGAACAAGACAATAGCGCTTTCCATATCAAAGATTTCATATTCGGACACATATCCAACGATTACGAATTTCACATAACCGACCTCGGCAAACATCAGATATCCGTACCTTTGCCTGTCATCGTGCGTAACAGCGAAGGAAAATGGTTCTTTTTCATGTCGTCAAAATTTCATCATAAAAGCGAGAGTTATAACGGATTCCACATAGCAATCGAAGGAAAATATTCAGGACAGATAGTCGAAATGCTTCCCGACGGTTCGGAATACCGTCCCGTCGATTTGTCTATCACCAAAAATGTGTTTACGATTTTGCTTACGGTCATATTATTGAGCATCATATTCATATCCATACGGCGAAGATATACCCGCGACCCGCTCCGGACGCCAAGAGGATTACAATCCTTATTAGAGCCGGTGATACTGTTCGTAACCGACGACATCGCAAAAGCGGCAATAGGCAAAGGATATGAGAAACACGTCAATTTTCTGCTGACCATGTTTTTCCTCATTCTCACGCTCAACCTGACAGGATTGATTCCGATTTTTCCTTTCGGAGCGAACGTCACCGGAAACATCAATGTGACGGTGGCATTGGCGTTGTGTACGTTTTTCGTTACAATGATAAGCACCACAAAAGAATACTGGCATCACAAACTGTGGACGCCCGGAGTTCCGTTGCTCTTGAAAGCGCCGTTTCCTTTGATGCCGCTGGTCGAAATAATTTCGATTTTCACCGGACCCATAGCGCTGATAATCCGTTTGTTCGCGAATATTCTTTCGGGACACATGGTAGTGACGGTGCTGCTTGGACTGATATTTGTGTTCAGTTTTCTGGGACCGCTTTTCGACAGTGTAATCTCGGTGATTGCCATTATCTTTTCGATATTTATAATGTTGTTGGACGTACTGGTGTCGTTCATCCAGGCATACGTGTTTACTCTGCTTTCGGCGTTGTATTTCGCTTCGGCTAAACACCCGTAGAGAGAGGGTAGGGTAGGGGAGCAGGATTTGCCCGGCTTTTCCCTGTCATGCTTGAAAAATAAAAAAGGGTGTTCCGTTTTTTGGATACGCCCTTTTCTCATTCAAACGACATTATATACAAACATAACATCCTGTGTATCTCTAATTTCAATACACAAAGCAGGCAATAGAAACGGATAAAAACAAAATTTATCGTCATTTTGTTTTGCAGATTCAAAAAACAGTTGTAATTTTACGCCATATTTTTGATGAAAAAGTATTAAAAAAAGATTTTGATTATGTATGTTTTTTTCTTACAGAGTCGGGACAGATTCCAAATTTGTGAAGCAGTTAGTATGATAACTAAATGGCGAACATCCTTTGCCGGCAAGAGAGAGAGAGAGAGAGAGAGAGAGAGAGAGAGAGAGAGAGAGAGAGAGAGAGAGAGCAGATAATCAAGCAGTTACGTCAAAGACGGTTGCGTCAGGGACGTGCTCAAATACTTCAAGGACGTACT
>JAISXV010000164.1 GCA_031270335.1 Prevotellaceae bacterium
GTCCACGATTTCAAAGCCGCAACTTTTTTCAGTTGTATTTCAGCCTCTTTCGGATTGTCCCAAAAATCGGGCGCATGAGTCTTTTGCTCTTCTTCTTCTAACCTTATTCGTTTGACATCAATGTCAAAGACACCTCCTCAGGATTGACGACCGCTCGTTCAACTCCTTGATCTGTTCTATATTAATCATAATCTTCTTAAAATATCCGACTGCAAAGATAACGTTTTTTTATTACATAAACCGAATTTCATTTGAACTTTTATGTGAAAACAAGTTCATTAGAATGAAATAATTGAAAATTCTCAATTTTCGTTTTTTGATATATCCTTGATTATTCACCTCATCATCATACCTCCCGAAGCATCGATTGTAGCGCCTGTGATATAACTTGCACGGTCGGAGGCGAGGAAAGCAACGATATCGGCAATTTCTTCAGGCTCGGCAATACGCTGAATCGGAATATTTTGGAGATAACGTTCTTTGCGTTCTTCCCATGTCTTTGCGACCATTTCGGTACGTACAAATCCGGGAGCGACGGCATTGACGCGTATTCCCTGAGCTGACACTTCGCGTGCCAGTCCTACTGTAAATGAAATCATTGCGCCTTTACTACTGTCGTATGGCAAATGTCCTGTGGTTGAACCGCGAAACGCCGCCTGTGAAGCGATATTGACGATTGCGCCTCCTCTTTGCTTTTCCTGTAAACGACGAACGATTTCTCGCGACACAATAAACGTGCCGGTAACATTGGTCGCAAAAGTCTGTTCCCAAGTTTCTTTGGTGTAGGAAGTAATTGGTCCCGAAGGACAAATCGCTGCATTGTTTACCAAAATATCAACAACGCCCAATGACTGTTCTATTTCTGCAATCATTGCCAGTATTTCAGCTTCATTGCTCACATCGGTAGCCATACACATCACTTTGGTATGATACGCGTCCTGCAATCGGGCGGACAACGCTTCGGCTTTATCTTTGCTGTGTACATAACTGAACGCAACCACAGCGCCCTCTCTTGCAAAGACTTCGCATATTGCGCTGCCTATTCCACGACTTCCTCCCGTTACTAATACAATCCTGTCTTTTAAATGTAAATCCATCTCTACTCTTCAACTATCAGAATATCATAAATTTCGACAGCATCAACCTTTACTTTCGCTTTTCCGTTTTCGTATGTAAAACGGCAGGATTTTCCTTCCGGTTGAAGCGTAATCTGTTTTGGTTTACGGTCGCAACGAATAACGACATCCAAAGCGCCGACAGGATTAATCTGTTCAATAATTTCCGCATCTTTATGGTTTCCGGAAGTATTGACTAAATGTATCGCTATCCGTCTATCTTTCAACCGGCTAACCGACACGTCCACCCATTGCGAACCGCTAACTTCAACCAATGGATTCGGAAACAGCGAGCGAACAGTTTCGTTCATTAGTTTGTGCAACGATTTGTCGCCGTTTTTTTCGTATTTCTCACCTGCCGGAAATGGCAGGAAACCGATTTTTCCGGAACCAAACGACTGCGTTACAGGCTTGTCGTCCGAAAGCGTTACGCCTGCAAGCTCGGCAAACTGATCGGAAGTTTCTTTTCCAATAACCAAAAGACTGCCGCCGGCTTCCACATAATCAATCAAATCGACACGAAAAGCGGGCGAAATATTTTTCCATTCCGGGATGATTATCAACGGAAAACGGCTCATATCCGGCGCCAAAGTTTCTTCGTTCACGATATCTACACTGTGCTGTCCTTCGAGCAGACATTGCAGTGTTCCCTGCGCATGTCCCTTATACAGAGGAAATACGCCCTGTGCATTAATCTGATAATCGGTTGTGGATATCAAAAGCGCCACCTGTGGAACCGGAGCGGAATGGTGACAGTAAGGCTGTCGCGCACGGGCAAACTTAGCTACTTCCGCCATCACCATCATTTCGTCCAATCGCACCGACCCGTCACGGTTTTGTGTGTAATATGCTTGGAAACCACCGCCAAGCGCCAATACTATAGCTGCTTCGCGTTTCAGTTGCACCGCCGGTTTCTGTACTTTGGGAGGCGGATTGCTGGAAAAATCGTAAGGAAAACTCCATGCCATCAAATCCCATGGAATACCCTGATGTACCAGATAACGCCCGGCGTAACGTGCGGAATTGACACTGTTATTTGCCGAATAGTCGCCGGACAGAAAATCCAGCGCCACCGACACCGGTTCCGACATTTGATGTGTAAACGCCCAATTGCTGCAAAGCTGAAATTCGGGATATTCCGACTTTACGGCAGCAACATAATGACGAAGATATTTACGAAAACTTTCACGATGAAACTGAATCCATTCGTGCCAATGCGGGTCTTTCGACGACTTGGGAATACTGTTTATTACGGTCGTTTCCTTAAACATACGTACGGCACGGTCGCCATAATCCGGCACAGTCGCCCAGCATTCACCGTCCACCCAAGCTCCGTCCACGCCGTAATCGCCTGCAAGTTCTTTCAGTTGCGGGATAAGCAGTTTGTCTGCATACTGACCGAAAACAGACGTCTTTTGTCCGTTACGGGTACCGTCGGCGTCTATTACAGCCCATTCCGGATGCAATTCGATAGCGCGATTGTCCCACACGCCCGAATAGTGCATGTAAAGCGCTACGCCGCGTTTGGCTGTTACTTCCCGCCATATACGCAAAGGGTCGCCGACAAATCCCGGAGCCTGATTGCCCACTTTTGTCGGGTAACTCGAGTATCCGGCATGACCTTTGCAGTCAATTTGGATATAATCGGGATGCACCATGTCGATGATGGCGTTAATCATCTCAGGAGTAGTATTTTTCCCGATTTCCTTACAGTCGGCGCCGGCATGAAAATCAAAATGGATACCCAAAAAACTCTGATCGCGACGTAAGCGCCCCAAATCCTGACATTCAACAGAATAAACTGAAAACAAAAAGAAAATGACTGTCAAAAAAAATCTGAATCTCTGTTTCATTTTTCAATTCTCCTTTTTTTCTCTTTCAAGTACACTACTATTCCGATTTGATTCTCAGGATATTCGTCCGGCGTAATCCTGTTGATATACGCTACAAAGATATCGCTGTATCCTTGCTCAAAGAATATACTGAGCGTCTTATTGTCGTTACGAGGAATGAATCCCAACTTGTGTTTTCCGAAATACACGGCAATGGCGTTAGGGTCATGTCGGTTTTCCTGTTCGGCAACCAATTGTACCGCAGTCCCTACTTCCAACTGCTTGAAAACAACCGGACCTTCGTAGTAGGTGAATCCTGCTATATCACAGTTTAATAAATGTTTACATTTCATAATAAATTACTTTTTATTTGTTTTTAATGGCACAAAGTTACAAATATTATTTAATTTCTTCTACTTTTTATATTTGTCTTTAGCACATTTACACATCTGTATATTCGTATATTAATCTGTTTATTAGAGTTTTAAAAAAATACCACATATATGGTATTGTGCAGGAAAATATTTAGCCTGACCTTTGCAAAAAATATAAAAAGGTAGATTATGGCTAAAATTGCAAAAAAACTTACTGAACTCATAGGTAACACGCCTTTGCTTGAGTTAAATAAAGTCGAACGACGTTACGAGATTGACGCACATCTGCTCGCCAAACTTGAATACTTCAACCCTGCACGGAGCGTCAAAGACAGAATTGGGTTATCGTTGATTGAAGACGCCGAAAAACAGTTGCTTATAACGTCCAACACCGTCATCATTGAACCGACAAGCGGAAACACCGGTATTGCTTTGGCGTTCATTGCAGCGGCGAAAGGTTACAAACTGATACTTACGATGCCCGACACCATGAGTATCGAACGGCGGACGCTGTTAAGCGCTTTAGGCGCCGAAATCGTTCTTACGCCCGGTTTTGAGGGCATGGGAGGAGCGATACGCAAGGCGGAAGAACTCCAGAAACAGTATCCACATTCGTTTATCCCCCAACAATTTCAGAATCCTTCCAACCCGCAGATACACCGGATAACTACTGCGGAAGAAATCTGGAAAGACACTGACGGGCAAGTCGATATATTTATTTCGGCAGTGGGTACGGGAGGAACAGTCACCGGCGCCGGCGAAGTGTTGAAAGCGTACAAACCTGACATCAAAGTGATTGCTGTCGAGCCGTACGATTCTCCGGTATTGTCGGGCGGAAAACCCGGACCGCACAAGATACAGGGAATCGGGGCGGGATTTATCCCTAAAGTATTCAATCCCAAAATTGTAGATGAGATCTACAAAGTCAAAAACGAAGAAGCCTACGAAGCAAGCCGTTTATTGGCGCGTGAAGAAGGACTTTTAGTTGGCGTATCGTCGGGCGCGGCAACCCATGCGGCAGTGCAAATAGCTAAACGAGTGGAAAATAAAGGCAAAAACATCGTCGTGATTTTACCCGATACAGGCGAAAGATATCTGTCAACGCCATTATATCAGTTCGAATCATAGAATATTAATAAACAAATTTTTACAAGATATGGCTACAATAACGGTAAACGGAGATAAACAGGAGATAAAAACTCCGGTAACAATCACAGAATTAATAGCATTGAACAATATTGCGCAACCGGATATGGTTTCCGTTCAGTTGAATGAAGAATTTGTGAACAGGGAGGATTATAAAACAATTGAGTTGAACGATGGCGATGAGATTGATTTCCTGTATTTTATGGGAGGAGGATGCCGATAATGGATTTCACAGAAGAGCAAATACACAGATATAGCAGACATATTCTACTTCAAGATGTTGGAGTAGAAGGACAGGAAAAAATCAGCAAAGGGAAAGTTCTGATTGCAGGCGCCGGCGGATTGGGCGCGCCTGTTGCTTTTTATCTGGCGGCGGCAGGAGTCGGAACAATCGGGGTTATTGATGGCGATACGGTCGATTTGAGTAATCTCCAGCGTCAGATTATTCATTTCACGCAAGATGTTGATAAACCGAAAGTTCTTTCGACAAAAGAAAAGATAAACCTGTTGAATCCCGACGTCAATGTCATTACTTATCACACTTTGCTCACTTCCGAAAATGCATTGGAAATCATTAAAGATTATGATTTTATAGTTGACGGAACAGATAATTTCCCTGCGAAGTTTCTCATTAACGACGCCTGCGTGATTGGTGGCAAACCGTTTTCGCACGGAGGCATTTTGCGTTTCGACGGACAGACGTTGACGCATGTCCCCGGCTCGGCATGTTATCGGTGTTTATTTCATTCGCCGCCGCCACCAAATGCTGTGCCAACATGTTCGCAGGCAGGAGTTTTAGGCGCTATTGCCGGAATGTTGGGAACGATTCAGGCGACAGAAGCATTGAAATATTTAACCGGAGTGGGAGAATTATTGACAAACAGACTGCTTGCTTTCAACGCCAAAACAATGACGTTCAGGACAATCAAAACAAAACGTTCAGACAAATGTCCCGTTTGCGGGTCGCATCCGGCAATTACAGAATTAATTGATTATGAACAGGCAGTTTGTGATATATCCAACCGAATAAAAGGGCGTCCGAATATGTAATTGACTGGTTGTTGGACAGTTAAAAAAATACCACATATATGGTATTGTGCAGAAAAATAATTAGCCTGACCTTTGCAGAAAATTATTGATTATAAACACGCGGTTTGTGATATATCCAACCGCATAAAATACGAAAAAATGGCAGAAGAAAATCAAACAAAGAAATTGTCTATCATTGCTTTCAGCGGTGATTTCGACAAATTGACAGCCGTGTTTACTTTAGCGACAGGAGCGGCGGCTGTAGGATACGAAGTAAATCTGTTTTTTACTTTTTGGGGATTAGACGCAATAAAACTGAAAAAAGGACGTTCGCCCGTTGGTAAAGGATTCTTATCGAAGACGTTCGGCGTGATGATGGGCGGATTGAAATCGGCTCCGGTAAGCAGGTTGAATTTTTGGGGTATCAGTCCTAAGATATTCCGTTACCTGATGAGGAAAAAGAACGTCGCCACTCTGGAGGAACTTGTTGAGGCAGCCAAACAGTTGGGAATCAATCTTTACGCCTGCGAAATGGCTATGCACATTCTCGGACTGGAAAAAAGCGATTTCATTCCCGAAGTGAAAGACGTTTTGGGAGTAACAACTTTCCTGAAACTGTCTGAAGGCGGACAAACATTGTTTATTTAATTAAAAAACAGCAATATGGCAACGTATAATCTGGATGTAACAAAAGAACACTGCCCGATGACTTTTGTCAAGACAAAAATCGAATTGAATAAACTTCAAAAAGGCGATATCCTGAATGTTAAAGTAACAGCGGGCGAGCCTTTGGAGAATGTCCCGCAAAGCGCCGCCGAACAGGGATTCAATGTGTTATCGGTAAAAGAAACTGCGGTAAGCGGTATTTACAATATTGAAATCGAAAAATGATAATCCCACAAAACATCATTGACGGAATTGTCGAACAGGCGTTTGCCGGCTTGCCGGAAGAAGTTTGCGGATTGCTGGTTGGTCGTGAAAATGAAGTCGTTGAACGATATCCTCTGACAAATATCGACCACAGTCCCGAACATTTTTCTTTCGACCCCAAAGAACAGTTTCAGGTTCTGCGGAAAGCCCGAAGTCAGGGATTGCGGATTATTGCGAACTATCACAGTCATCCCGAAACTCCCGCCCGACCTTCGGACGAAGACATACGTCTGGCATACGACCCCGACATCGCCTATTTCATTCTGTCATTGCAGGATAAGGAAAATCCTGTGTTAAAAGCGTTTTCCATCAAAAACGGGAAAACGGAAGAAATTGAACTCGTATTAAATAATGTATTAAAGAAATAATTAAAAATTGTAATTTTATGGCACAAAATGACTTGCAACGCAGCATCGCCACTACTACAGCAAAACAGCTGGCGACAACAACCAAGACGCCCCCGCAAATGGGCTCAATCACACCGAGATTGTTACTGAAACTCCTTCCGTGGGTACAGGTCGATTCGGGAACTTACCGGGTGAACCGGACAAAAGTAGAACTGAAAAAAGCCGAACGTATCGACGTCGAGTTTTTTGACGGAGTTCCCTCATTCAGAGTGGAATCGTTCCGGCGTATTCCTTTGTTTGCGTATATCGACCAGGATATTGTGAACCGTCTGGCAAAGAAATTTCAGGTCGAAAACGTCAATTTGGCGGGAAACCTTATCAGCGCCGATAAAGATTCGCAGAAATTCTTTATCGTAGCACGCGGACAGGTGGAAATATCCAGCAAAGGCACTCACGGTGAAGACCTTCGTATCGCTATCCTCTCCGAAGGCGAATATTTCGGCGAGGCTAATCTGTTGTCCGACAAACTATCATCGGTAACTGTCAAAGCAATAACTCCGGCAGTGTTTTTTACTCTAAACAGCGACGAACTGGAAGAAATCATCAAGGAAGTTCCGACTTTCAGGGAACAGTTCCAAAAGGCTGTCGATGAACATCTCCGGCTGAAAGCAACCGTTAATGCGCATGGCGAAAAACATATCGACCTGGTTTCGGGTCACGAAGAAGACAATATTATTCCCGAAACATACATTGATTATGAGGAAGAACCGCGCGAATATTCGCTGAATACTCTTCAAACGGTAGTACGTATCCACACTCGCGTCTCCGATTTGTACAACAATCCTTACAATCAGCTTGAACAACAGATGCGTCTGAGCATCGAAAGTATCAAGGAACGGCAGGAATGGGAACTGATTAACAACAACAGTTTCGGTTTGCTGGCAAGCGTCGAACCGGCTTACCGAATCAGTACACGTTATGGAGCGCCTACGCCCGACGATTTGGACGAACTTCTGTCGTTAGTGTGGAAAAAACCCTCGTTCTTTCTCGCTCATCCTCGCGCTATTGCCGCTTTCGGACGTGAATGTACCTGGCGCGGCGTACCTCCGGTTGTAACTTCGGTGTTTGGCGTGCCGGTTGTTACTTGGCGCGGCGTACCGATTATTCCTAGCGACAAGGTCGAAATTCAGGGTCAATATCTTACTAATCGCGGCGTCGGGACGACAAATATCATTCTCGTTCGCACCGGAGAACAGGAACAGGGCGTTGTCGGACTGCATCAGACGGGCATTCCGGGAGAGATAGCGCCAAGTCTTTCAGCGCGTTTGATGGGATTGGACAAGTTCGCTGTGGCAAGTTATCTGCTAACAAAATATTTCTCGCTGGCTTCGTTGACCGACGACGCTATCGCTGTACTCGAAAATGTGGAAGTTGGTTATTATCACGATTATAATAACCGTAAATCCGTATTGAAATGAGCGAGATCGATATTGATTTGAGCAGTGTGTATGCGAGTTTCGAGCAGTTGCTTGCGTCTCCTCTTTTGTGTCCGAAAATAAAGTCCGCTTTCCCCGGAACGGACGAATTATCAAGGATTTATTTTCCGGATACGATTCCCGACGAAACGTCTTCGCTACACTCTGCCGCCGAACGCGAATTTGCCGATACGGGATATTCGCAATACTCTTTTCTCAGAGATCAGCCGATTTCGTACAACGGACGTGAAACTTTTGATGTGCAGGCTATTCGTAAGGATTTTCCGGTTCTCAAACAGAAGGTCAACGGCAAGGATTTGATTTGGTTCGATAACGCTGCAACAACACAAAAGCCTCAACAGGTGATTGATGCGGTTAAATATTACTACGAACACGACAATTCGAACATACATCGCGCTTCGCACACTTTAGCCGCTCGCTCGACCGACGAATACGAAAAAGCAAGAGAAAAGGTTAAAAACTTTATAAACGCTTCATCGACAGAGGAAATAATCTTTGTGCGGGGAACGACGGAAGGGATTAATCTTGTCGCCCAAACGTATGGACGGAAATTTATCCTGCCCGGCGACGAAATTGTCATATCAACTCTCGACCATCACGCCAATATTGTTCCCTGGCAGCAACTTGCGAAGGAACGAAACGCAAAACTGCTGGTCATTCCCATTAACGATCGCGGCGAAATAATTCTTGAGGAATACGAACGTCTGTTAGGTCCCCGTACAAGGATAGTTTCGTTCAGTCATGTGAACAATACTTTCGGGACTGTAACTCCGGCAAAAATCATGATCGACAGGGCAAAACATTATGGCGCAAGGGTATTGCTCGACGGCGCTCAGTCGATAGCGCATACTCCTGTAGATGTGCAGGAATTAGATGTGGACTTTTTCGTCTTTTCGGGACATAAAATCTACGCTCCCAACGGAATAGGCGCAGTGTACGGAAAAAAAGAACTGCTGGAGATCATTCCTCCATGGCAAGGCGGCGGAAACATGATTAAAGATGTAACGTTCGAAGAAACAGTCTTCAACGACCCTCCGCACAAGTTCGAAGCCGGCACTCCGAATGTCGCCGGCGCTGTCGGACTGGGCGCCGCTCTCGACTATGTCGGAAAGGTGGGTATCAACAATATCGAAAAGTACGAACATTATCTTACCGAATACGCTCGCAGGGAGTTAGCTAAAATCGACGGCATCAAACTGATCGGAAATCCTCGCGACCGTGTCAGCGTGGTTTCGCTCGTCGTTCCGGGAATACCAACTCCCGAAGTGGGAAAACTCCTCGACAAAGAAGGTATCGCCCTGCGCGCCGGTCATCACTGCGCCCAACCCGCCCTGCGACGATTAGGCGTCGAAGCAACGGTGCGCCCTTCGTTTTCGTTCTATAACACAACAGACGAAATCGATAAACTGATCGAGGCGGTGAGGAAAATCGGCTAAGGAATAAAAAATGGGAATTTTTATATCCCCGAAGTATATCCTATCGAAGCGATGCTAACCTTGCACTGACAGTTGTTCAGGATAGTTGATGCGCAGGATTCTATTGTTGCACCGGTTGTTATTACATCGTCGATCAGTAAGATATGTTCTCCGTTCAATCTGGATTTATCTCTCACATCGAAGACCTCCCGGACGTTTTCCCAACGTTCGGTTGAACTTTTACGTGTCTGTGTTTGAGTATATTTTGTACGTATTAGATTTCTTTTTTCTACCGGAAGATTCATTATGTTCGAGAGACCGTAAGCAATATATTCGCTTTGATTGTATCCTCTCATTCTTTCTTTTGCAGGATGCAGAGGAACAGGCACAAGCATACTGATATCGCTGTATAGCGAAGCCTTGTCGAGACAGACGCCCAGTTCTTCACCCAATCGTAATCCGATGTTATACTTACCTTTATACTTCAATTTGTGAATCATGGGACGGTAATCGCTACCCTTGCGAAAATAGAACAGAGAACAGGCGCGTTCGATATTTACTTTGCCCCAAAACAGTTTTGCGATTTCGTTATCTTCCTTTTCCCAAAATCGTGTACGCGGCATTTTGTAAAGACACGACATACAAATATATCTTTCGCCACGTACAAGCGGTGTCCCGCAGACTTCGCAAAAATCGGGGAAGACCAAGCCTGTCAAACCGTCCCATATTCTCTGCAACATTGTCCTATTCTTTAAAAACAAACGACACTGTTCGCTTTAAATCAGGATGTAAACTGTTTGCGACAGGACATTCTCGAGCGCTAGTCTCGAGGATTTTCAACTCTTTCGGAGAATAATTGTTGTGAGGAAAAGTGATTGTGATTATTAACTCCGCCACTCTGCGCGGACCCGTCCCCATTACTTTCGTTGTCTCCATCGTAGCTCCGTCAATGCTGAACCCGTGAGTTCTTGCGGCTATTCCCATGATAGTCAAGATACAGCTGCCTAAAGCCGATGCTAATAAATCGGTAGGAGAGAAAAACTCGCCTTTCCCGTGATTGTCAGGGGGAGCGTCGGTTGTCAAAGTGTTTCCCGACTGCAAATGAGTGATTTCTGTTCGCAAATTACCTAAATACTTAGTTTCAAATTTTGCCATGTTAAATATTTTTATATTTCTTTATTTATCAAATAATTGTTCCGTTCCGACGAACTGCGTGAAATCAGTTCGGCTAAAAAACCTGCAAGAAACAGTTGGGTTCCTAAAATCATAGCTGTGAGAGCGATATAGAAATACGGATTGTTAGTAACCAAAGTTGCAGGTATTTTCATCGACAAGCAGTATATTTTGTGAACGCCCAGCCATACTGTCGCCAAAAAGCCAAGAAAAAACATCAGACTTCCCACAGTACCAAAGAAATGCATCGGACTTTTCCTGAATTTTGAAATAAACATTATAGTCAGCAAATCGAGATATCCGTAAATGAAGCGGCTAAGTCCGAATTTCGTTTTTCCATACTGCCTTGCACGATGTTCCACTACTTTTTCGCCGATATTGTAAAATCCTGCCCATTTGGCGATTATGGGGATATATCTGTGCATTTCTCCATAGACCTCAATAGATTTCACAACATCTTTTCGATAAGCTTTTAGTCCGCAATTCATGTCGTGAAGTTTGACTCCGGAGATTTTTCGGGCTGTGGCGTTGTAGATTTTCGACGGGATATTTTTGGTAAACGTGTTGTCGTACCGTTTCTTTTTCCACCCCGAAACCAAATCGTAGTTTTCGTCTTTTATCATTCGATACAGTTCGGGAATTTCGTCAGGACTATCCTGTAAATCAGCGTCCATAGTGATAACAACGTCTCCTTGAGCCGCTTGGAAACCGCAATGTAGCGCCGCCGATTTCCCATAATTACGCCGAAAACTGACGCCTCTGATATTGTTGTTTTTTTGTGCAAGATTTTCGATGACCTCCCACGACGAATCATTGCTGCCATCGTTAACCATTATGATTTCGCAGGAATAGCCATGTTTGGACACAACCCGCTCAATCCATTCAATCAGGTGAGGAATAGATTCTTCCTCATTATACAAAGGTATGATTATTGAAATATCCATATTAATTTTTTTTAGTGAATATCGAAGTGACAGTCGCTGCTATCAACCCTGTTAACAAACCTGTAATCAGGTATGAAGCAAGCAGAAAAAACGGGTTATACAACAAATCTTCCGAAATATCGGAAACAGGATATCCCTGTGCTTTCATGTTATTCATCATCGCGTTGAGCATTTTACCGTATTCATCCGAATTAATCGAAATCCACACATACAGACATACGCCTATAATAATAAAAGTGAATCCCGAAACAAGGACGCCATAAAGTAACGATCTGCCGTAACTTATTTTCCCGTCTAAATAATGCTCTCTATAAACAACTGTCGCATAAATTATTCCTGCAATATATCCTGCGACAAGAAACAAAGAGGATCCGGCGATAGCACTCACTATCTGCATAATTATCATCATAAAGCCCAAAATAATCCCGCTACATGCAGCGATTCTAACCATTGTACTCGAATTTTCCATCATACTAACAAAAGATAATGGCACAAATTTATACAAAATTTCAGAATCACAAATTGTTTTATCATAACAATCTGAAAATCACAATGAAACATATCGTTCTACTAAACAAAACAAAGACTGTAAACCGTCGAAAATTGATGTTTTTTCGCATTTATTCCCGCCTGTGAAAAAAAAAATTACAATCGGAATTAAACCTTTCAAGTATTTTATCATCTGAATAGCAGAATTTGGTTTTTCATAGTTTAGTTAGGTTGTAAGAAAGTGGGATTCCCAATCCCACTTTCTTTGCTTAACAAACCATTTAAAATCAGGCATATATAAATTGAGCAATTGAAAATTTTAAAAAAATAAATGTGATTTTTTGAATTATCAAAATAAAGAATTACCTTTGCTTCGATTATGCTCATTGTTTAGTATGCTGACATAATAATTTTTTTTGATTTTAAAATTAAATTTTTAGATTGATTCGTTTTTTTGATTTTGTATGAAGAATTACGCAGATATTTCGCTGATAGAGTATCTAAAAAAATATTTTGGTTTTGACTTTTTCAAAGGCAACCAAGAAGTAATTATCCGGAGTTTGCTGTCGGGCAACGATACCTTTGTGTTGATGCCCACAGGTGGCGGTAAATCACTATGTTACCAACTTCCGGCAATGATTATGGATGGTACGGCAATTATCATTTCCCCGTTGATTGCCCTTATGAAAAATCAGGTGGACGCTATGAGGGGATTCACTGAAGAAGAGGGTATTGCGCACTTTTTGAACTCGTCGTTGAACAAGGCGCAGATTGTAAAAGTTAAAGAAGATGTTCTCAGCGGACACACAAAAATGCTGTATGTAGCGCCCGAATCGTTGACAAAAGAGGAAAATATCCTGTTTTTCAAGCAATTGAAGATATCATTTTACGCAGTGGACGAGGCGCATTGTATTTCGGAGTGGGGACACGATTTCAGACCGGAATATCGGCGGATACGCTCAATAATCGCACAAACAGGCATTGCGCCCATCATCGCGCTGACCGCAACGGCAACCCCGAAAGTTCAGCACGATATTCAGAAAAATTTGGATATGTTAGACGCAAATGTCTTTAAATCATCATTTAACCGTCCAAATCTGTATTATGAAATCCGTCCAAAGGTAAACGCAATGAAAGAAATCATTAAGTTTATCAAAGCCAATGACGGAAAATCGGGTATAATATACTGCCTGAGCAGGAAAAAAGTTGAGGAAATCGCTGAAATCCTGCAAGTAAACGGTATCAAAGCCTTACCCTATCATGCCGGAATGGATTCGACCTCACGCTCAAACAATCAGGACAGTTTCCTTCTCGAAGACGTCGATGTGATTGTGGCAACAATAGCTTTCGGAATGGGAATCGACAAACCCGACGTCCGTTTTGTTATACATTATAATATACCGAAAAGTCTCGAAGGCTACTATCAGGAAACCGGAAGAGCCGGACGGGATGGCGGCGAAGGACAATGTATTCTGTTCTACGGATATAAGGATATCCAACGACTCGAAAGATTTATACAGGGAAAGCCCATATCGGAACAGGAAATTGGAAAACAACTGCTTCTCGACGCCGCTGCTTACGCTGAATCGTCAATATGCCGACGTAAACTTTTACTGCATTATTTCGGCGAAGAATATAACATCGAAAATTGTGAAAATTGTGATAACTGTTTGAACCCCAAAGTACAGTTCGAAGGAAGCAAAGATATCGAACTTGCACTTTCAGTTATTCTCGCTGTGAACGAAAAGTTCAAAGTCGATCACATTGTAAACATCCTCACCGGAACGTTAAATTCCACAATCAAATCGTATGAACATGATGAACTTGAACTGTTTGGCGAAGGTGATGATAAAAGCGCTATATTTTGGAATTCCATCATACGAAAGGCACATGTTGAAGAGTTGATTGACAAAGATATCGAAAATTACGGACTGCTCTATCTCACCGAAAAAGGACGGAAATTTATGGAAAACCCGTATCCTATTATGGTTACGCAAGATAAAGAGTATGAAGACGGTGACGATGACGACAATATCCAACTCGGAGCCGGAAAAGGCGGCGGAGCATGCGACGAAGAATTGTTGTCAATGTTGAAACAGGAATGTCGAAGCGTCGCTAAAAAGTTGAACCTTCCGTCGTTCGTAATCTTTCAGGATCCTTCGCTCGAAGACATGGCGACGCAATATCCTATTACAATCGACGAACTCAAAAACTGTCAGGGAGTTGGCGAAGGAAAAGCAAAGAAATACGGAAAAACATTTATCGCTCTGATAAAGACCTACGTCGAAGAAAAAGAAATCATTCGTCCGCAGGATATGGTTGTCAAGTCGGTAGTAAACAAATCGGGCTATAAAGTGTTTATCATACAAAGTATTGACAAAAAGATAGATTTTTCTGATATTTGCCGGGGCAAAGACATTGATATGCTGTCGTTATTGGACGAAATTGAGTCAATAGTCAATTCAGGAACAAAACTGAATATCGACTATTATATCAATGAAGTTATGGATGAAGATAAACGTGACGATATTTACGATTTCTTTAGAAATGAGGCTGAAACAGGCACGCTTGATGAAGCGCTCGAGGCTTTGGGCGACGAATATGAAGAAGAAGAAATTCGATTGGTGAGAATTAAGTTTATGTCGGAAATAGCAAATTAATATTATATGGATAAGTTAGAAGTTAAAAAACGCGCAGAATTATGGCTAAGTCCTGATTTTGACGAAGAAACACGCTCTCGTGTAAAAGAATTGTTTGATAATGACAAGGAACTGACGGAAAGTTTCTACAAAGACCTCGAATTTGGTACAGGCGGACTTCGTGGAATAATGGGCGTCGGAACCAACAGAATGAACAGATACACAGTCGGTATGGCTACGCAAGGATTGGCTAATTATTTGAAAAAACAGTTTCCTTCAACATCTTTGAGCGCTGCCATCGCTTACGATTGCAGAAATAACAGTCCATTTTTTGCCGAAATTGTGGCTAATGTGTTTTCTGCCAACGGGATAAAGGTCTATCTCTTTTCGTCATTGAGACCTACGCCGGAATTGAGTTTTGCCGTACGACATTTTCAATGCAATACCGGCGTGATGATAACCGCTTCGCATAATCCAAAGGAATACAATGGTTATAAGGCATATTGGAACGACGGAGGACAGGTAACAGCTCCTCACGACGTCAATATTATTGAAGAAGTCAACAAAATAAAATCTGTAAAAGAGGTTAATTTTGAGGCGAATCCGGAACTTATTGTTAGCATTGGCGAAGAAGTTGACAAAATCTATCTCGAAAAACTCAAAAGCCTTTCAATTTCTCCCGAAGTGATTGAAAAGCACAATGATATCAAAATAGTTTACACTCCGCTACATGGCGCAGGAGTGAAATTAGCGCCGGAATTTCTTAACAGTCTTGGATTCCGGAACATAATACACGTTCCCGAACAGGATGTAAACGACGGTAATTTTCCTACAGTTGTCTCTCCAAATCCCGAAGAATCAAGCGCTTTGACTTTGGCTCTGAAAAAGGCTCAGGACGAAAACGCCGACTTGGTCATGGCAACCGACCCCGACGCTGACCGTGTTGGTATCGCCGTCAGAAACGACGAAGGTGAACTTCAATTGCTTAATGGTAATCAAACAGCGGCAATTCTGACTTACTACTGTCTCGAAAACCTCAGCCGTCAAAAGAAACTGAAAGGCAACGAATACATTGTCAGAACGGTAGTTACTACGCATTTGCTGACTACAATGGCGAAACATTACGGCGTCGAAATTTTCGACGTGCTGACAGGATTCAAATATATCGCCGAAATAATACGCGAAAACGAAGGAAAAAAGACTTTTATCTGCGGTGGTGAAGAGAGTTACGGCTTTTTGGTCGGCGATTTCGTTCGCGATAAGGATGCAATTATTTCCTGCGGAATGATTGCCGAAGTTGCCGCATGGGCAAAAGAAAACGGTAAATCGTTGTACGATCTGTTGTTGGATATCTATTCCCAATTCGGTCTGCACGAAGAAAAACTGCTCTCAATAACGAAAAAAGGTAAAGAAGGACTGGAGGAAATCAAGGAGATGATGAAAAACTACAGAAATAATCCTCCACAAAAAATCGCTGGCTCGAAAATTGTTACGATAGTCGATTATCTTACTAAACAACAGACAGATACTCTTACCGGAATCACAACGCCGGTAAATCAGCATCAATCGGATGTGTTGCAATTCTTTACTCAGGATGGCACAGTGGTTTCCGTTCGTCCGTCAGGTACGGAACCCAAGATTAAGTTTTATTTCGAGTTGCGGTCTGATATGGAAAATAAAGCCGAATATAAAACAATCCTGAAACAGTTAAATAATAAGTATCAAACTATTATTAACGAATTGAGATTATTTTAACACTAAAAATAAGATTATAACTCGCTAAAAACAAGGCTATTTCAATTTTTATTTTCCGATGTAAACTCAATATTGTACTTTTGCGGTTAATTTAATTATTAGAACTATTTGAATTATGGAATATAATTTTTTGCGAATAGAAGAAAAATGGCAAAAGTACTGGAATCAGAACAATATCTACAAGACTGATATTGACAGATCTAAACCGAAATATTATGTCTTGGACATGTTCCCCTACCCTTCCGGCGCCGGACTGCACGTGGGGCATCCGCTGGGATATATTGCGTCCGATATTTACAGTCGTTACAAGACGTTGAAAGGATTTAATGTGTTGCATCCCATGGGATTCGACGCTTTCGGGTTGCCGGCAGAACAGTACGCCATCGAAACAGGACAACACCCGGAAATTACAACGGAAAAAAATATCAAGCGATACCGTGAACAGTTGGACAAACTCGGATTCTGCTACGATTGGGATAGAGAGGTAAAAACCTGTTCTCCTGAATATTACAAGTGGACGCAATGGGCTTTTATCAGGATGTTCAACTCGTACTATTGCAATGATGCTCAACAGGCGCGACCAATCGCCGAATTGATTGAAGTATTTGAAGCAGAAGGAAATGTCCGCATAAATGCTGCCTGTAACGAACAACATATCTTCACGGCAGACGAATGGAAGTCAAAAAGCGAAAAAGAACAGCAGGAAATCCTGATGAACTATCGAATTGCATATCTTGCCGATACTATGGTGAACTGGTGCGCCGCCCTCGGAACAGTACTTGCTAACGATGAAGTTGTCAATGGCTTGTCGGTGCGCGGCGGTTTTCCGGTAGAACAACGTAAAATGCGGCAGTGGAGCTTGAGAGTATCCGCTTATGCTCAACGACTTCTCGACGGATTGGATACTATCGAATGGACGGAATCGCTCAAAGAAACTCAAAGAAACTGGATAGGACGGTCGGAAGGCGTGGAGATAAAGTTTGACCTCTCCCCTAACCCCTCCCCACAGGGGAGGGGGTCGTTAGTCGTCTTCACCACCCGCGCCGACACGATTTTTGGCGTAACATTTATGGTTCTTGCTCCTGAAAGCGAATACGTTGCGCAGGTTGTTACTCCGGAACAAAGAGCGGAAGTCGAAGCATACATTGCCTTGACCAAACGACGAACTGAACGTGAACGCATTGCCGATCGTAAAATCTCCGGCGTTTTTTCGGGAGGATACGCAATCAATCCGTTTTCCGGCGAAGAAGTTCCCATTTGGATATCCGATTATGTCTTAGCAGGATACGGCACAGGCGCAATCATGGCTGTTCCCGCT
>JAISXV010000222.1 GCA_031270335.1 Prevotellaceae bacterium
TTCGATATACCGGGTTTTGTCGATATACACAAAATTTTCGGTTCGAAGTTTTTCGAAATTCGTATTGCCGTAAGGCAGTCGTTTTCCTATCTTTTTTTCCATGACTGTTATCCTTTAAAATATGCCGCAAAGTTAGCATAAAATTCTCAATTATACACAAACGCATAAAAATTCGGTATTATCAAGCGTAATCGGACTATCAAAAAAACATCTAAACCTGATTTTTCGTATATTTGAAGAATAATTTCAAAATTATCAAATATGAAGACTTCAGGTTTAAGGATCCATCATCATCGTCATATCATCATCGTAGAGACGCAAAATTTTGCGTCTCTACGCGTCCTGCGCAGGGAATCGGATTTTCACAACAACGACAAAAGTCCCATCGGGACGACATGTCGGTAGAAACAAGCAATCACAACAACGACAAAATCCCGTAGGTCCCGTAGCCCGTAGGGACCTGCGGGACTTAGTCGTCGTCCGGTAACTCTTAACTCTTAGTTCTTAACTCTCTCAGAACCTGACAAACAGTTCCACCGTAAATTTATCGAACATACCTTTGTCTGTTCTTTCGAAATAAGTGCGATAATATGGATTTTCTTTCATTGCGAGTTCGTTTTTCTTCGCAAAATATTCGTAATTAAAACGCAGTTCCGCATCCATGTAGTCTATATCCAGCCCCACATTCAAACCTAAAGTCAACCGCTTGACCGCAAATCCTTTATCGAAGAAATCGTATCCCATTGCATCGCAGCGTAAAACCGGAGTAAGATATCGTGCTATCTTTTTATCCACCGGAAAACGACAGGCGCCCTGTAAATAGAATGCCGACAAATAAACGCCGGTATCCAGAGAATCTTTAACCACATATTCGGTTTCGATATTATATCTGTCGCCGGCATAACGTAAATCGACGCCGTAATTGGCAATCCTCTTGTCGGCGACAGTTTTGCCGCCGTAATATTTGACGCCGGCTCTGAACCCTTTCATCGTGCCATATACCAAACGGCTTAATACAAAAGGAGAATCCTGCCATTGCGGGTTCGTTTTTCTTCGCAAAATATTCGTAATTAAAACGCAGTTCCGCGTCCATGTAATCTACATCCAGCCCCACATTCAAACCTAAAGTCAGACGGTTGACCGCAAATCCTTTATCGAAGAAATCATATCCCATTGCATCGCTGCGTAAAACCGGAGTAAGATACCGCGCGATCTTTTTATCCACCGGAAAACGACATGCGCCCTGTAAATAGAATGCCGACAAATAAACGCTGGTATCCAGGGAATCTTTAACCACATATTCTGTTTCGATATTATATCTGTCGTCGGCATAACGTAAATCGACGCCGTAATTGGCAATCCTCTTGTCGGCGACAGTTTTGCCGCCGTAGTATTTGACGCCGGCTCTGAAACCTTTCATCGTGCCATATACCAAACGGCTTAATACAAAAGGAGAATCCTGCCATTGCGGGTTGTTTATTCCGGCGCCGTTATACACGCCGATATGCGCCGTCAAAGGTGTGTTTTTGATTTTGTAATCGAGTTGCATACCGATATCACGTGCATCGGGATTGACGAATTTGGCAACAAAACTGCGGTTGGCAAATATATTCTGATATTGAGAAATAACATAATTTTCGCTGAATCGTACGATGAACTGTCCCGCCCAAAGCGTCAGATTATCTAAAAGTTTCAGTTGGACGTATCCATCTAAAAAAGACAGTTTTCCATGCACACTGTAGTCCGCCTGCATTCCGTAATCGACAAAACGGTTCAGTTTTCCCCCGATTTTCAAACGGATACTGCGAATGTCGAACCTGCTGGTATTGTCATCGAGACAGTACTCCCATTTTGTTTTGATTAAGCCCGATATTTTCGGCGTATAAATGTTTACCGAATCGTTTTGTCCTTCAATATGCGCGGTACAGAAAAACGTTATCAACAAAAGTATTATCCTTTTCATTTACAATAATCCCGAAACGCCTAAAATGATGAGCATTGCATATCCTAAAACAAGTCCGGTTACTCCGACAATCAATCCTGCCTTGACCATCTCCTTTTGTTTGATCAGTCCTGTGGCATGAGCCAGAGCGTTAGGCGGCGTGCTGATGGGTAACGCCATTGCTAATGAAGCGCTGATTGCGATTCCGATTATCAAGGTCTGTATTCCGCCGAGAGCTGCCAGTTGAGTCTGCATTCCGACGCCTATAACCGTCAGGATGGGAATCAGTAAAGCCGCCGTTGCCGTGTTCGAGATAAAATTCGACAATCCCCAGCACAACAGACCGCTTCCGATTATCACCACTACAGGCGACAAAGTGTTGAAAGATATGGATTCTACAATCCGTACCGCCAAACCCGTACTGTTCAACGCCAACCCCAAGGCAAATCCTCCGGCGACCATCCATAATACACTCCAGTTGATTTCTTCCAGATCGCGCCGTGTGATGATGCCCGACGCGCTGAATACCGCAACGGGAATCATGGCTACTACGCTGGCGCTGACGCCGGTGACTTTGTCGAGCATCCACATCATAACAGTAACAGCAAACGTGATATACACAATCCAGGCTTTCGGACCTTTTTGTACGTCGCCTTCGATTTGCAGATGTATGGTTTTCTGTTTGAAAGGAAAAAATGTTCTTAATGCAACCCATGAAATCACCAAGAGCAGAATGGCGTATGGCATCATAAAAGCCGACCACTGTCCGAAACCGATATTGAGATTCAGACCTGTCGGGTCGTTCAGATATTTCAGCGCAATGGCATTCGGCGGCGTCCCGACAGGCGTACCTATCCCGCCGATATTGGCTGCCAGCGGGATTGCAAGTATCATGGCTATCCGTCCTTTGCCGTCCGCCGGAAGCGCTTTGATGACAGGCGCCAGAAATGCCAGCATCATAGCGGCGGTCGCCGTATTGCTGATGAACATCGAAAAAAATCCGGTAACCAGCAGGAATCCGAGTAAAACATTTTCGGATTTTGTCCCGAACGGTTTCAGTAACACTTTTGCCAGCAGGACGTCCAATCCTGTTTTAGTCGCGGCAATCGCCAGAATAAAACCGCCTAAGAAAAGCATAATAATAGGGTCGGCAAAGGTAGCAAGGATTGCCTGATAACTGATAATCTGTCCCATTTCGCGGGCTGTCGTGTTTTCGGAAAGAAACCACAGACTGTTGTTGGACGCCGTGAGCAACAGCAACGTAATGATTAATACCGATGTACACCACGACGGAACAACTTCCATAACCCACATCAGTACGGCAAACACGAATATCGCAACGACCCGCTGTTCGATGACCGAAATGTCGCCAAGACCCAATATTTCGGGCGGCGCAAACCATACGCCAAAAAATGCCAAACACGCTATACTTAACGTAATTAATGTTTTTAACCGGTATTTTTTCGATACCTTCCTTAACAGTTTTGATTTCTGCAGTTCATCAAGCAGATGAAACCCTCTAAATAATTTATACATATCACAATTAACTTTTTAAATAAATAATCAACAAGTTAAAAGCTCTTATGAATGTAATGCTTTATGTGAAAAATGATAAGTGAAAAGGAAAGAGACATGTAATTGACGATTGACAATTGACGATTGACAATTCTTGTATGCCCGTATCTTACTCGACTTTGCTTTTTTCGCGAAAGCATTGCCAAAACCGGATTAAGGCAGGTCTCCTGACTTACTCTTGTTCTGTGCGCCTTCCCATCAATCTGCAATTATCAATCAACAATCTAATATCGTCAATCAACAATCTACAATCGACAGTGACACATTGCACAGAACTGTTTTTTTAGAGATTACAGTTGCGCGACAGTCCGTGATTTTCACACGATTCCCTTTTAATTCCGCCTGAAACGGAACACCTTTACGGTTGCTATGTAAAAGAACTTTTGCGGGCGCAAAGGTAGTACTTTTATTTTAGTTGCAAAAAGATTTAAAAATCATTTTTTAACCACAAGGGACACTATTTTTTAACCACAAGGGACACTATGTTTACTTTGTGATCTTTGTGATAAACCTTTGTGATCTTTGTGGTTTAAAAGTTTCGGAGCGAAAGCGACAATTTGAAATTCACATATTGTTTTTGCATGCTCCAAAAAAAGCATTACCTTTGCGACATAATAATTCAGTAAAGTTATGAAACATATATTTTTATTTACGCTTATCAGTTTTCTCTGTAACATTTCAATATCGCAGAATATGAATGTAATAGATTATAATGAACAATGGAAAAAGATTGATTCATTGATGGAAAAAGGGCTTTACAAGTCGGCGTTGGACGAAGTTGTGAAAGTCCACAAACACGCTTTGGCGAATAAGGATTATGCGCCGGCAGTT
>JAISXV010000239.1 GCA_031270335.1 Prevotellaceae bacterium
ACAATTGTGTTTCCTTCCGATGTTCCTTGTATTTCAGATTCAACTTTATCGGATGTTCTAAGTTTCTTCCTTATTTCCTGTATTTTTTATTTCTCTGTGACCTCTGTGCTCTCTGTGGTCTAAGAAAAAAAGTGTCAAACTCAGGAAAGACGAACTGGAAAAAATTAAAGAACAATTGTTGAATATTTTGTAAAATTACTTCCTGTTTCAACTATTTTTAACAGGAGAAGAAATTACGGTAATGTTTATAATGATTCAACACATTATCAACGAATTTCAATGTTTCCTTACCTCTGAATTTCGATTTGGAGACGGAAGCATGATTTGTCGTCAGGATGACCGAATAGACGTCGCTCCATTTATTTTTGTCAAGTCCGGCGGCGTCGGTTTCTTTCATGAAATTAAAAATCTTTCCATGACCGGCGTTATAAGCGGCTAATACAAAATTGACTAATTCGTTTTCGGGGACGCCTTTCTTTTCGAAAATATCGGCTAAATATGCAATCAACTTTATCCCGCCTTTGATATTTTCTTCGGGATTATAGACGTTTTTCACTCCGAAACTTCTGACCGTGTTCGGCATAAGCTGCATAAGTCCGGCTGCCCCCGATTTCGAAACCACAGCAGGTCGAAACTGCGATTCCTGACATACTATCGACGCCATCAGTCGCCAGTCCCAGCCGATTTCGGCGCTGTATTTCTTCAAGATATTATCGTATGGCGATATTTGATTTGTGTTTTTATTGTGTTTATGCTTGAAATATTTGGCGTGAAGATAACCGTAGATTTTATCCCCTTTCAGTTTGCTCGCCCATTCATTTATTTCGAGCATCAGCAACATATTGTCGTCGGACGCGAGCCAGACCGATTTGATACTGTCGTCGAGCGGTATCGACGAACAGATATTTTCGTATCTGTTGAAAACGCTGTACAGACTGTCGAAACCTTCGCTGAATACCGCAATGTCGATACTTCCTTTGTTCAGCATGTCGAATTTCAGACTGTCGGGGACGATGCAAAAATCAAGATTTACCCCACTGTATCCGGCAAACAGTTCGAGCAGTTCGAACTGATAACCCGACGGATTGCCTTTATGCAAAAAATAATTGTAACGACACGTATCTAAAGCGACAACAAGGTTTTTATTTTTCAAGACATTTTTTTTATTCTCGTCCTCATTGGGCTTGACTGTAGCGCCAAATACAAGCATTGATATTATAAGCAACAAAATTTTCCCTTTCATTATTATTATTTATTAATTGTTAATTGTTAATTGTTAATTGTTAATTGTTAATTGTTAATTGTTAATTGTTAATTGTTAATTGTTAATTGTTAATTGTTAATTATTGAAAAACCAGGTCAGTCCGTAGCGAAACATTCTTTTGTTACGCGGATAGTGCAGAGCCGAAAAATAATTCTGGTCGCCCACTATTCCTTCGCCGACATTGGTGAGTTTCACGTAAATATTGGCGCGTTTCCACTTGAACGACGCAAAAAAGTCTGCCCACGGATAGTTCCCGATTCTTTTTTCCGATTGAGTATGAAACATGCCGACCGCCGGATTGTAGGCATAATCATAAAAAAGAGTGTTGTAATAAACGTCAAAACCTATCCTGGTATTCAGCACATTTTTCACCCATTGCGATTCGACGTAAAACATTGCGTTTCCGCTGAATGTCGGTAACGGGAGCGTGTTTCCGTTCGACGTGTTTTGCGCAACCAAACGAGTGTCGAGCCGCAACAGCCACCAGCTTAATTTGCTGTTCAGATACAGCGAAGTGATGTTTAATATTTCGGAAGTTTGTTGTGGCAAAGCGTTATCGTCAAAATATACATAGTTCGAAATAACGCTGTTTTTGAATCCGGCTTCCAGATTCCAGTCCGGAATACTCACTGCGGCTTCGATACGTGTTTCCGTAGTCTTGCCGAAATTGTTGTCCCACTGAAAATGATTCGAATAATATTTCTTGAAAAAATACGGCTGTTCTCTGTTATCCAGCAGAAAACGACCGGATAAATGAATCCCGCCGTCTAACGGATAAAGCGATAACCGTGCTTTTGCATCGAAATTCAAATCGTTAATCCGGTATCCCAGGAAATTGTATTTGAGGAACGCTTCCCACGAAAAATATCTGCTGAACATTCCTTCGGCGTTTCCGTAAACATATCCTGTCGAGAGTTTTTCGTCTTTTATGGCGTAAAGATACGACTTGGGAGTGAAGCCGTAATACCGGTCGAACTGATAGCCTATTCCTCCGTCGATTTTCGAAATGATGGCGGTCGAAGAATATGGCTGCAACCGTATAAACAGCCGGTTATCTAATTTCGATGCAAATGTAGAATCGTAACTTCCCCGCGCCGACATATATCGTTTATCGTAATAATGCAGATAATTACGTTGTCCGGTATTGAGAAGCAAGTCCACATAAGCGGTATCGGCGGTTCCGTCGGTATAAACCCTTCTGTTTCGTGAATATTCGAATGTGTGACCGAAATAAACCATCGTGCCTTCGGTTGCCGCCGTCAGCGAATCGCGCTTGAACAGATTGAGCGGAACTCCATACGAATGAGTAAGAAAGTAAGTGTTCGACGAAAGTATATTTAATGCTGATTTCAGTTTTACGTCGATAGCGTCGGAATTGATTACCGTATCTGTAACAAAAAAGTCATTGACGATACCGCCGTTTTCCATATTGTTCACGCCGTTATAGATGTATCCGGCATGAGCGACGTATCTGTCGCCGATATATGACGCAAACATGTTAAACGTTTTATCTCTCGTTCTTTGATGCTGATATGTCCCTTTCGTACCCATTTTGTGATAGTACAGCCCAAAATTCAGCGAAGGGGTGATGTTACGGGTAAACAGGAGTTTGGTATTGTCTTCGGAGAAGCGTTTGTTGCCCGAAGTATAATACGACAGACTCGAAAAAGGTCCTTTGGTATTGTAAAACCGCATATTGTCGGGCGTAAAACCGTAGAGACTGTACGGCTCCATAAAAGGAAAAATATCCGACTGTTTTCGTTTGAAGAAATCGTGTACCAGCGTCGCGCTTCCCGTCGTTCCGAGATATGAAACGCCGACGTCGGCTTTGAGAAAAGGCAGTTCCGTCATGTTTTCGCTCTGAAGCGTATCCGCAGTGAGTATGTTTGGCGTGTTGAGGTATCTGTTTACCGTCCAGGCAATGACACGGTTATATCGCAAAGTGTCTTTAAAAAAATATGTGACTAAGGTATCGGGTTTTACCTTTTCTTTTTTGGTTTTGCCTTTACGGATTATCAAACTGTCGTCGGCAAGACTTAAAGAATCGGTAACATCAAGTCCGAGACTGTCTTTTGGAAACGAAATAGCCGAACTGTCTGCGACAATCTCAGTCATCAGCGTATCCGGATTATTAATGATGGTATCCACATCGGAATAGGGTATGGGGTTTAGGGAATAGGGAATGGTATCCACGTTATTTATTATGGTATCCGTGCGGACAGTATCGTTCTGCAAAGAGAAAAAATTCTTTGCATCCGCCGTGTCTGGGGCAACAAACAGACTGCTTAGCATCACAACAACAAGCAGAATTACATTTAATTTACAAGTATATAGCAATTTTCTACATTAAAATATTTTGCAAAGATATAACAAATTTGGAAAAAACAAACCAAAACATATAAAGGGGGTGACGACAAAATTCCCTTTTTCCAAAAATCCGATTAGATTTATAAGATTTTAGGATAAAGGGATGAAGAATAAACAAACTATAACAGTCCGTCATTCTGAACTTGTTTCAGAATCCTCTGCACAAA
>JAISXV010000250.1 GCA_031270335.1 Prevotellaceae bacterium
ATATTTGTGGTATTTTTGCATTTTTAAATTATTAGACAGATGCGTGAATTTATATTAGCAGACAATCAGGATATTACCCGCGAAGGGCTTGTCTCTTTACTCGGGAAATTGGCTATTGCAAGTGAAATTATAGAGGTTTCGAGCCGAAAAGAGCTGATGGAACAGCTGTCAATCTACCCAAATGCGGCGGTTATTTTGGATTATACGCTGTTCGATTTTTCGGATTTTCAGATGATGAATGCCAAACAAAGGTACAGCGATTCTATCTGGCTGTTGTTTTCCGACGAACTGTCGAAACATTTTCTCCGGCAAGTTCTGATGTCGGGAAATTTGTTTGGCGTGGTGATGAAAACCGACTCGATGGACGATATTGCCAAAGCCCTGCAACGTATGGCTAACGGCAAAATCTATCTTTGCGACCTCGCTGTGCAGGTGCTTCGCGAAGACGTCCCGAATCAGCAGACGGGCGACAAACTGACAGCAAGCGAACGTATGGTGTTACGCGAAATAGGGCTGGGAAAAACAACTAAGGAAATCGCATACGAACATAATCTTAGTTTCCACACTATCAATACGCACAGGAAAAATATCTTCCGTAAACTCGAAATCAACAACATGTATGACGCTGTAAAATACGCCCTGCGCGCCGGAATTATCGATTCATCGGAATACTATATATAATTGTAGATTTACGATTGTAGATTTATGATTGTAGATTTACGATTTTTGATTTACGATTTTTGATTTACGATTTTTGATTTACGATTTTTGATTTACGATTTTTGATTGCCTTCGGGCGCAATCGTATATTAATAAAAATATGCATAATATGATTGAAATTAAAACAGAAAAAGAAGAAAACAAATCGCTTAAAGCGTTCAATTCTTTCGGGTTTGAAGCAAAAGCCCGTTATTTTGCCGCTCCCGATTCGGAAAACAAAATCATGAGCCTGCTCGACGACGCCCGTAAACACGATATTCCCGTGTTTGTACTCGGAGGAGGAAATAATGTCGTCTTTACCAAAGATTTCGACGGACTTGTACTGTGTCCGAAAATTGAGAGTATAAGTATTATTTCCGAAGATAGCGTCGATATTTTATTAGATATCGGCGCAGGCGTTGTGTGGGACGATTTTGTCCATTATACTTCATACGTTAATTTTAACGGAATAAGCGGCGTCGAAAATCTTGCCGGAATACCCGGAACCGTGGGCGCAGCGCCGGTGCAGAATATCGGCGCTTACGGAATGGAAGTCAAAGATGCGATTTTCACCGTGAGAGGAATATATATTGATGATAACAAGACTTTTCTGCTGAAAAAGTCCGACTGTCAATTTGCTTACAGAGACAGCATTTTCAAAAACAGTCTGAAACAGAAAACGGTTATCACCTGCGTCACGTTCAAACTTTCGAAAAAACACGAATACAAACTCGATTACGGAAATCTGAAAGACGAACTTGCTAAATACGACAAAATTAATCTTCGCAATATCCGTCAAGCTGTGCTTGATATCCGTGCAGCGAAATTGCCCGACCCCAAAAAACTGGGTAACGCCGGGTCGTTCTTCAAAAATCCCGTCGTCGAACGGTCAGAGGTTGAACGGCTGATGGAACAGTTTCCCTTGATGCCAACGTATCCTGTTGATAATCCCGATGCTTCCCGCGACAAAGTAAAACTGTCCGCCGCATGGATGATCGAAAACTGCGCTCTGAAAGGTTATCGTCAAAACAATATCGGCGTACATCACAAACAGGCGTTAGTGCTGGTGAACTACGGCGGAGGAACAGCGCAGGAACTGATTGATTTTTCGCAAATGGTGCAAGACAGGGTATTCGACAAATTTGGCGTGAAAATCGAACCGGAAGTGGTCTTGAATTGAGAATTGAGAATTGAGAATTGAAAATTGAGAATTAGAATGAAAGAGAATATAGAAAAGAAAATTGAGAATTGAAAATTAGAATGAAAGAGAATACAGAAAAAATAATTGAGATAAAAGGCGTTGAGCCTGTGGATATTTACGGAGCAAACAATGTTTTCTTCAACTTGATAACCGCCAAATATCCCGAACTGAAAATCGTGGCAAGAGGAAATATCATCAAACTTTCGGGCGTCGAAAAGGATATTGATGATTTCGAAAGTAAATTTACAATGCTTGTCGAGTATCTCGAAAGTTACGGCGCTGTAAATCACTCTGCTATCGACCATATATATTCCAACGAAAAACTTCTGGTCAATAGGGGTGAAAATATTATTTTGTACGGTAACAACGGCAGAATAATTCAGGCAAGGACGTATAACCAACAGCGATTAGTGGAGTTATACGAGCAAAACGACCTTCTGTTTGCCACAGGACCGGCAGGTTCGGGAAAAACTTACACGGCTATTGCCCTGGCTGTGCGTGCGTTGAAAAACAAAGAGGTCAAGAGGATTATACTCACCCGACCCGCTGTCGAAGCAGGCGAACGGCTCGGATTCCTTCCCGGCGACATGAAAGAAAAGTTAGACCCGTATCTCCAACCTCTGTACGACGCTCTTAACGACATGATTCCGTTACGAAAACTGCAATCGTACGTCGAAGACGGAACCGTGCAGATTGCCCCGCTGGCTTACATGCGCGGCAGAACGCTGGACAATGCTTTCGTCATTCTCGACGAGGCGCAAAATACTACACTCGGTCAGATTAAAATGTTCCTTACCCGTATGGGAACAAATGCAAAATTCATTGTTACAGGCGATATTACGCAAATTGATTTGCCTCGAAGAGCCGATTCGGGACTCTCGCAAGTCATCACTTTCCTTAATAATATTAAAGGTATAGCGGTCGTCGAATTTGACGTTACCGATATCGTCCGCCACAGATTAGTGAAAAAGATTGTCGAAGCTTTCGATAAAAATAATTGAGAATGGATATATTTTTTGTATATTTGCCAGTGATAAAAAATGTGATTAATCATATTAAATTATTAAAAATGAAAGGTTATCGCTTATTGATTTTGTACGTTTTGTTTGTTATTTCCGGGTGTGTTGCGCCTAAAACCGAGCTTTCGGATGATCTTTTTAAAGGATTGGAAGATTTTTTTGTAACTCCGGAAAGTTATGTTGCCGCTTATGCCGTCAATCCGCCGAAAATCGACGGGAATATTAACGAAGATGTTTGGGCTACAGCGGTGTGGACTAACGCATTCCTCGATATCGAAGGGGCTTCAAAACCGCTTCCGTATTATGCTACGCGGGCAAAAATGCTGTGGGATAATGATTATCTGTATATCGCCGCATCGATGGAAGACAAACATGTGTGGGCAAATCTGACCGAACGCGACCAGATTATTTATGCCGATAACGATTTTGAGGTTTTTATCGACCCAGCCAACACTGGTCATAATTATTACGAGTTTGAGGTGAACGCATACAATACGATGTTCGACCTGTTTTTGACCAAGCCTTACCGTTCGGGCGCTCACGTCCTTATCTCGTGGGACAGCAAACGGTTGCTACATGCCATAGCAATAAAAGGAACGCTGAATAACCCCGCCGACGAAGACGAAGGCTGGACGGTGGAAATAGCTATCCCGTTCAAAGACATATCGGATACGCCAAAAAACGGAAATATCTGGCGGATTGGATTTTCACGCGTTGAATGGGATACGCATGTCGTTGACGGTAAATATGTGAAACAGACCGACAATAACGGAAAATCATTGCCCGAACGTAACTGGGTGTGGTCGCCAACGGGAGCGATTAACATGCACATGCCCGAACGATGGGGATATCTGCAGTTTTCGACGCAGAAAGCAGGCGAACAGTTGCCCGCATTCGAAATGCCGTACAGCGAATCACAAAGCCGCTATCTTTGGATGATATTCTACCGGCAACAACAGTATCATCAAAAAAACGGAGCGTATGCAACATCTCTCAACGAACTGTCTTTGCCTGAAGTCGTTACTGTCGCCGGCAAATCCAATACTCTGTCTATAGTCGCTACGCCTTTCCAATTCATTGCCAGTATTTCTGACGACACCGGTAAATCTGTCCGAATCAGCAACGAAGGAAAAATCATTTTTTAATTAATTGTTCCGGATACAACAGCGGGAAATTATCTTTGAACCGTTCCTGATACTGTTCAATTTCTTTATATCCTCTTTTCTCTCGAACAGGTGGCGCTGGCTCGTTTTTCAGGTGAGCGTTCAAAATTCGCAATTGATCGTAAGAATGGACATATCCGATAAAACTGTCACCTCGGTACCATGCCGTCCATTTTCCATATTCGGCTTTCTGGCGACCGGCAAACATTTCTTTACAAGCCTGTATCGCTTTATCCAGAAAAGAAATCGCCTGCGTCCTGTTATCTGGCTGATAGGCTAATGCCGACCGGCAACCGTATTCCAGTGCGACGAGCGCCTGTTGATGAATCAGCAATTGCGTCAGGACATGACTTTGATAAAAATCTTTCCTTCCGGCAGGTATTTGAGACGCCAACGCCGTCGCTTTGCTCGACAGTTTGTCCACGTAAACGCGATTGTCAACAGCAAATTTCAATTGTTCCTGAATGGTTTTCAGCGCCTTTTCACTAAGAGGTTTGTTTTCAGCGACCGCTGATGCTGTTACTCTCGTTACTTGATTAATCCGGCTGCTTAAACCGTGGTCGCTTTCCTGTTCGAAGATATAGGGGATGTGGAAATATTCAGCGTAGTTTGCCGCCGCTTTGCCCGCTATTTTTGCTCCGAACTGTCGATGGCTCCAGTCGTTCAGGAAATTCGCCTGATTTTCTTCGTCGCTCCTGTTCAGATAGGGCGTAGCATCCCAGACTAATTTCATTGCGCAGTCGGTGGTCATCGGGACGGGACGGATATCGCTCACATTATCCAGAAAAAACATCGTAGCGCCTGCCTTTACAAACCGCAACACTTCGTGATAAATCCTCGCCGGCGGAACCATTTCGCTCAACTGATTGGCGCGTCCGTTCAACATCGCCGTATGGTAGTAGATTCCGTCTCCTTTCCGCACGCGACCTTCTTCGTCGGGGGCAATTTGATTATTCCATACATTTACCTGCGGCTTGTCGGTAATAAAACCGGCGCCGTTGTCCGCCCATACAATCGTAACGCCTTCGGGCAGTTTGAGAAACCCTTTCTGATACAGTTCAGAACCTTCCATCCATAGATTGGCAATGATATCGGCGACGGGATGTTTTCTACGAATCATTTCCACTTGTTTGGCAATGGCTTTGGTAATCACGGCGCCCCGTTCTTCCGGCGTTTTCAGGTCTGGTTCGTTGTTCCAGAACGGGTTATCGTATTTACCGCGATAACCAACAGTCCAGACTGTTTCATAATCCTTAAAAGCATCGATGCATTGCTGCCAGTAACGTTCCATAATGCCCGGGTCTTTGCTGTAAGAAAACGGCACATCTTTGGGCCAGCGGTAGGTATTCAAACCCAACACCAGAATGTGATGCATGTTGATAACTAATCCGCGTCGTGCCGCCAATTCCTGACAGCGTTCATCAGGGAAAGGAAAAGTAGCGGGAGCCGTCATGTTTCCCTTTAGACGCAAGATGGTTTCATAAATTTTTTCGGATATTGACAATGAAAATACGTTTTCTCTGACCGGGTCGGGCGCAAACATGCTCAGCAGGTCTTCATCGTTCATAAACCAGCCGCGATACTTGAATGTCGGCGAACCGTGGCTTTTGTCAAAACCGGCGGGCACAGCGATGCGTTCCCGTATTGCCGGATCGTTGTCCGTCCAGAAATACCAGGGGTCAACGCCGAGCAATTCTTCCGACAGCGAGTAAGCAGCATAAATAGAACCGCGTATGTCAGCGCCTGTCACCACTAACGCCATGCGTCCCTTATCGTCCTTCTGCACGCGCAGGATATAACTTTCCCACTCCGACAGAGGTTCGTTAATCAAGTCATTGCGCCACGAACCTTTCAGTCCGAGATAAATCACTGCGCCGGTGTAACTGTCCGGCAACTCTTTTACTATGACCGGAATCTGTCCGAATACCTTGTACCAGTCTGACTGTACATCATTTAATGCCCGTTCGAGGGCTTCGGGCTGTTCTTCGGAAATAAGCCACGGAGTATCGCCCGTAAGTTCAAGTCCGGAAGCATGGGTCGCTCCAAATGCTACACTTGTGGACAAAATCAATCCCACAAGGAAAATTCGAATAATGTTTGTCTTTTTCATTTCTCTATGTGTTTTAACTATCATTTTATAAATCAATTCAAGGCTCAAAGGTATATATAAAAAATGATAAACCAGACATTTTTCATTGAATTATAAATTATTTTGTATTTTTGCGCTTATTTTTGTACATAATATTTAATTAAATAGATGATGCAATATTTGGAAAACATTTTGGGTAAAGATAATTCCTTTTGGAAGTATATTGTTGTAATACTTGTGACTATCATTGCTATTAGTTTAATAGGCGGGATGTTCACGGGAATTGCTCTTGTTGTGGCATTGTTAAGTCGTGGTGGAGATTTTTCGCCGGAGACGTTTAGCAACATAAAGAATTTGTATGATTTGGGATTGTCCGAGAATTTTATTTTGGTTGTGAATCTTATTCCTTTTGTTGTTGGATTGATAGCGTTATGGTTACTTGTCACAGGAATGCACAAACGGACATTCGCCGAGACGGTTAACGGCACAGAAAACATTCGTTGGGGACGTGTTTTTACTGGATTTGCGTTCTGGTTTTTGCTGATGCTGGTATTTTTGTCGATAAACTGCATCAGCGATCCCGACAATTTTGTCGTCCAGTTCGACAGCAGTAAATTCATTCCGTTGCTTATTATCGCTTTGCTTTTTATCCCGCTTCAGACCACATTTGAAGAATACATGTTCAGAGGATATCTGGCACAAGGTATTGCAACGTGGACAAAAAACCGATGGCTTGTGATTCTCATTCCGGGCATACTGTTCGGGCTGCTGCACTATACGAACACCGAAGTCGCTGAACACGGTTTTTGGGTGACAATGCCGCAATACATCATCTTCGGACTGTTTTTCGGATTGATTGCCGTCCTCGACGACGGAATCGAACTCCCTGTCGGAATGCATGCCGCAAACAATATATTTGTCTGTCTGTTCGTTACGAACGACGCATCGTCGTTGCGGACGCCGGCAATCCTTCGTCAACTCGAAGTGTCGCCGCAAACAGAGACTGTCAGCCTGTTGATAGCGGCAGCATTGACTGTGACGTACTTCTACTATCGCTATAAATGGAATTTTAATATTTTAAACGAAAAAGTAAAACCATCAAATTATGCTGAACAAATTTTTTAGAAAAAAAGACATCGCAACCGCATTGAGCGAATCGGAAGGTCTCAATGGCGGTCTTAAACGCACACTTTCAGCCACGAACCTCGTAACACTGGGAATCGGCGCTATCGTGGGGACAGGAATTTTCGTAATCACCGGACAGGCCGCCGCCGCTTACGCCGGACCATCACTGACTATCTCGTTTCTGATTTCGGCGGTATGCTGTGTTTTGGCGGGATTGTGTTACGCCGAATTTGCTTCGATGATACCCATCTCGGGCAGCGTCTATTCGTACAGTTACGTGACGACGGGCGAATTGCTTGCCTGGTTTATCGGTTGGGATCTTGTTCTCGAATACCTGTTTGCCTGTTCGAGCGTCGCCGTCGGCTGGTCGGGATACATGCTGAATCTTCTGGAAAGTTGGGGGATACATCTTCCGTCACATATCACTGCTTCGACGTTCGTATATAACGACGGCTGGGCTTTCCGGGGCAGCATCATCAACTTTCCGGCGGTGTTTATTGTTGGCGTAGTGACGGCGTTCCTTATCGGCGGCATCAAACAGTCGGCGTTTGTCAATAACATTATTGTAGCAATCAAAGTCAGCGTGATACTGTTGTTTATCGGGTTCGGGATTTCGTATATCGACTTCGGCAACTGGGATCCGTATATCCCCGAAAACACCGGCGAGTTCGGCAAATACGGCTGGTCGGGAATATTGCGAGGCGCCGGAGTTGTATTTTTCGCATATCTCGGTTTCGACGCTCTTTCGACAACCGCACAGGAAACACGCAATCCTCAAAAAGACATGCCGAAAGGTATCTTAATCTCGCTGGTAATATGCGCTGTGTTGTACATCGCAGTGACGGCGGTACTCACCGGAATCGTCGATTACAAGAAATTAAATGTGGATGCTCCTATCGCAACGGCGCTCGACAAGGGCGGAATAGGATTGACATGGTTAAGCCCGCTGATTAAACTCGGCGCCATCGCCGGAATCAGTTCCGTGATTTTGGTCATGATGCTTGGACAATCGCGTATCTATTATGCGATATCAAGCGACGGGTTGTTGCCGAAAATATTTTCGAAAGTCAACCGTCGCGGCGTCCCGCACAATGCGACTATCTTTGCATGTATCATCACGGGTTTGACCGCCGGACTGTTTCCTCTCGACGTGCTGAGCGAGTTGGTGTCTATCGGCACGCTGATGGCGTTTATGATAGTATGTATCTCAATCGTAGTGCTTCGCAAGACGCAGCCCGACTTGCACCGTCCGTTTAAGACGCCGTTTGTACCGTTCATACCCTTGTTAGGCGCCGGAGTTTGCCTGTTGCAGATGGTCGCGCTTCCGTGGAGTACATGGCTCAGACTGATAGGCTGGACTGTCATCGGTCTTGCTATCTATTTCCTGTACGGAATACGTAAAAGTAATCTTAATAAAAAGTAAGAAATAATGGAACAAATAAAATTTTAAAATCATGAGAGAATTTAATACCGCAGGACCTTGTAACAGCATAGAACATTACATGATAGAAGCAGCCACTCGTTTGCAGGGCGTAGAACAGTTGATTGACAGTAAAAAATATTTTGTGATTCATGCGGCACGTCAAAATGGAAAAACGACTTATCTGCAAGACCTTGCCAAAAGGCTTAATGCCGGAGGGAAATATTATGCGCTGTACTGTTCGCTTGAAAAAGCCCAAAACGTTGTTGAACCGGAACGTGGTATTTCTACAATCTTTGATAGTCTCATTCTTTCTTTACAAAAGACGTCATCAATACCTTTTACTTATGATAAAAGTTACGAGCAAGATAAAAAAAACAGGCCTTTAGTACTTTTAACATTGTTTTTAATGAATTTTGTCAAAACTTTGGACAAACCTCTGGTAATTTTATTTGATGAAGTAGATAGCCTTATTGACGGGACATTAATTTCTTTTTTGCGACAACTGCGAGACGGTTATAATGACCGCAGTATTACGCCTTTTGTTCATTCTGTAGCCTTAGTCGGGATGCGCAATATTCGCGATTACAAAGCCAAAATTCGTCCCGATAGCGAAACTTTGGGTAGCGCAAGTCCGTTTAATATCATTACAAAATCTTTGACTTTGCAAAATTTTACCAAAGAAGAGATTGTCCGACTTTACAATCAGCATACCGATGAAACCGGGCAAGTGTTCGAAGACGATGCGATAGAATTAGTTTGGGAACAGACGCAGGGACAACCATGGTTAGTTAACGCTATTGCTAACGAAGTAATCGCAGAAATCCTGCAATCGGACTACACGAAACCCGTTACAACCAAATTAGTGAGACAAGCCATACAAAACATTATTCTCACCCGTCCTACGCATATCGACAGTTTGCTTGAGCGGTTAAATGAAGACCGTGTGCGAAGTGTAATAGAACCGATGATTACCGGCAAGGAGTTTTTGGACAGAGAATCGGATGATTTTTTATATACCAGGGAATTAGGTTTGATTCGTGTAGATGATGACGCTCAGATAAAACCGGCAAATCCGATTTATGCTGAAGTGATTATCCGCAAATTGTCGTCAAAGGCGCAGGTTAAACTGCAAAATTCGCAATATCCTTATCAGATACCCCGTTATCTGAAACAGGACGGGACGATAGATGTTGATTATTTAATGCGCGATTTCCAAAAATTCTGGCAGTTGAACAACGGAGTCTGGTTAGATATGTGCAATTATCCCGAAGCGGGACCTCTGCTTGTGATGATGGCGTTTTTGCAACGCGTAGTCAACGGCGGCGGCGACATAATCCGCGACATGGCGACGGGCAACGGACGTCTCGACCTTCTGATGACATATAAAGATCAAAAATATCCGATTGAACTGAAAATACGTTACGGAAGAAAATATGTCGAAGAGGGTCTTAATCAAACTGTCGGTTACATGGATCTGCATTGCTGTAACGAAGGCTGGATAGTGGTATTCGACCGTCGTAAGAA
>JAISXV010000011.1 GCA_031270335.1 Prevotellaceae bacterium
CCCAACCGCGCTTACGACATGTACGAAGTGATTGGCGCAATTGTCGATAACGGAGAATTTCTCGAAATCCACAAAAATTACGCAGCCAATATCATCGTCGGTTTTGCACGGTTCAACGGCATGTCGGTGGGCATAGTCGCCAATCAGCCGAAAGTGCTTGCCGGAGTGCTGGATATCAACGCGTCACGCAAAGCGGCGCGTTTTGTTCGTTTTTGCGACGCATTCAATATTCCGATTGTAACTCTGGTTGATGTTCCGGGATTTTTGCCCGGCACAGGTCAGGAATACGGAGGCGTGATTCTGCATGGAGCAAAACTCCTGTACGCTTACGGCGAAGCAACAGTGCCGAAAATCGCTGTTACTCTGCGCAAATCGTACGGCGGAGCGTATTGCGTGATGAGTTCGAAACATCTTCGCGGAGATATGAACTACGCATGGCCATCGGCAGAAATCGCCGTTATGGGACCTGCGGGCGCAATCGAAGTGCTGTACAACAAAGAAGCCGCTACCGCCGAAAATCCCGCCGAATTTATCGCAGAAAAAGAAAAGGAATACAAAGAGGCTTTTGCAAATCCTTTCAACGCTGCTAAATACGGTTATATCGACGACATTATCGAACCCAGAAACACAAGGTTCAGAATTATTCGCTCGTTGCAGCAACTCGCTACTAAAAAGTTGACGAATCCTGCAAAGAAACACGATAATTTGCCCTTATAATCCTTAATTAGATACAGATATGAAAGTTTTAATAAAAGGATTAAGTCTGTTTCTGTTCACGTTGACGGTTATCGGCGTTCAGGCTCAGGTCTCGAAGTTGCGGATAAACGAGATAATGGTCAATAATCAAACCGATTACGTTGATCATTACGGTCAAAACACTCCGTGGATAGAAATATACAACAACAGCGGCGCTTCGACAAATATCGGAGGATGCTATCTGTCCGACGACCCGAATAATCTGCGCAAATATCCTGTAACAAAGGGAGATAAAAATACTATTATAGGACCGAGGCAGTTTGTCGTTTTCTGGGCGGATAACAATGCGACACGAGGTACGTTTCATGTCAATTTTTGGCTTGATCCGGCAAAGGAAAACACAGTGTATCTTGCCGATGCGGGTGGAAACCTGATTGACAAACTCACTGTACCCGCAAACGCATCGGCTTTGGTGGATAAATCGTACGGACGAACAACGGATGGAAGCGAGGGTAAACTCGGCATATTGGATAAGCCTACTCCCAACATCAACAACGAGTTTAAGAATACAGAGGCTACTAACGAACGTTTCAAAAAATACGACCCATTCGGACTGGGAATGACCGTAACCGCCATTATGGTGGTGTTCACTGCGTTGATACTGCTGTTTATCAGTTTTAAATACACGGGACGGTTCTATACCAGCCGCGGACATAAAAAAGCCGTCGCAGCAGCCGAAGCAAAAAGTGGAAAAGTCGGCGAAAGCAAAGTCGGCGAAAGCAAAAAAGACGGAATACCTGTCGAAGTATGCGCCGCCATCGCCGCCGCCCTCTACGAAATGCAGAACGATATACACGATATCGAAGATGCAATACTGACTATCGAAAAGAAAACAGTCAGTTATTCGCCATGGAGTTCGAAAATATACGGATTGCGTCAAATGCCGCAAATAAAAACTAAATGATAATCATAAATCTAAAAAGAAATGAATGAATTTAAAATAAAAATAAACGGTAACGATTACAATGTCGTTATCAATAATGTGGAAGACAATACGATTGACGTGGAAGTCAATGGTCTGTCGTATTCGGTGGAGATGGAAAAACCCCTCCGGAACAAGAAAACGGCTGCAAAACCGGTAATTACCCGTTCGGTCGAAACGACCGTTGCAGCGCCGACAGTGCAGGTCGCCAAACCTGTGCAGGTAGGAGCCAAAGGAGCAAGCGGAGCAGTGAAATCGCCGTTGCCCGGAGTAATTCTCGAAGTGTTCGTGAAAGTGGGCGACAGCGTGAAAGCAGGACAAAAAATCCTCATACTCGAAGCCATGAAAATGGAAAATACCATTAATTCCGACCGTGAAGGGAAAGTTATTGAAATCAAAGCGCAAAAAGGCGATTCGGTATTGGAAGGCGCTGATTTGGTTATAATTGGATAAAACGATGGAAACAGGATTTTTTACGTTTTTATTAGACAATTTGAAGGAGTTTCTGAGCTACACCGCTTTTGCTCATTTCACGATAGGACATGTCGTTATGTTATTAGTGGGCTTGTTTTTCCTTTATCTGGGCATCGCTCGTCATTTTGAGCCAATGCTGCTTGTCCCCATAGGTTTCGGTATCTTGATAGGCAACATTCCTTTCGACGAGGGAAAGGGCTTGATGGTCGGTATTTACGAGGAAGGCTCGGTGTTGAATATTCTCTATTCCGGTGTGCGACAGGGATGGTATCCGCCTCTGATATTTCTCGGAATAGGCGCAATGACAGACTTTTCGGCTTTGATATCCAACCCGAAACTGATGTTGATAGGCGCCGCCGCTCAAGGCGGTATTTTCGGCGCTTATATCATCGCTTTGCTCGTTGGTTTTGAGCCGAATCAAGCCGGCGCTATCGGTATAATCGGAGGCGCCGACGGTCCGACAGCAATATTCCTCTCCGGAAAACTCGCTCCCAACCTGATGGGCGCTATCGCCATAGCCGCATACTCGTACATGGCGCTTGTGCCGGTGATTCAACCGTTTATCATGAGGGGGCTTACAACGAAAAAAGAACGTCTTATCAGAATGAAACCGCCTCGCGTCGTTTCGCAAACCGAAAAGATTTTCTTCCCGATAATCGGTCTGTTGCTGACTACTCTGATTGTGCCCTCGGGTTTGCC
>JAISXV010000106.1 GCA_031270335.1 Prevotellaceae bacterium
TTAATTAAAGAATATGTCGGAACAGGAATTGGATAAAATATTGTCGAAAGCAATCGCTCACAATGCAGAGAATGAAATCATTGAGTTCAAAGAAGCCAAAGAAAGTTATGATTTCGATAAAATCGGCAAATACTTTTCAGCCTTGAGCAAAGAAGCCAATCTGAAAGGCAAACCTTATGCCTGGCTGATTTTTGGAATCGAAGACAAAGAACACCGGATTGTCGGCAGTAATTACAGAAAAGAACGTAGAAAGTTAGACAGTCTGAAAAAGGAAATCGGCGACAAAACAACCAACAATATTTCGTTTATCGAAATATACGAATTGAACAAGCCGGAAGGACGAGTGATTATGTTTCAAATTCCGGCTGCACCACAGGGTATTCCTGTGGCTTTCGAGGGGTTTTATTTCGGTCGCTTGAATGAAAGTCTTGTTGCTTTGAATATCGAAAAAATCGAGCGAATACGCAATCAGGCGATTGACCGTGATTGGTCGCGTAAAATTGTTCCAGATGCTACCTTTGACCATTTGGATAAAGAGGCGATATTGAAAGCGCGAGAACAATACAAAAAGAAACATCCGAGATTGGCAGATGAAGTAGATGATTGGGACGATGCACTGTTTCTTGACAAAGCGGAATTAACAATTGAAGGGGAAATTACCAATACTGCAATTTTACTTTTAGGCAAGTACCTGTCACATCATTTGTTATCGCCTGCGATTGGGCAAATATCGTGGATTTTGAAAGATGCTCCCGAAGGTTACGAACATTTTAACACTCCGTTTATTTTGACGATAGACAGAACACTCGCCTGTATCCGGAATACTCAATACCGCTATATGATTGACGAGACAACGCTGTTTCCCGAAGAAGTTTTCCATTACGACGAATGGGTCATGCGTGAAGCGCTTAATAACGCTATTGCACATCAGGATTACAGTAAAAGCAGCCGTATCATTGTTTTGGAATACAACGACCATCTGATTTTTGATAATGCGGGAAGTTTTATTCCCGAATCTGTCGAAGAAGCCATTCATTACAACCGTCCGCAACGATATTACAGAAATCCGTTTTTGGTAAAAGCAATGGTTAATCTTAATTTGATTGATACTGTCGGTAGCGGGATTAAAAAAATGTTTACAATTCAACGGGACAGGTTTTTTCCGATGCCGACTTATGATATTTCAGATGAAAACCACACCGAAGTAACGATACACGGCGAACTTATCAACGAAAATTATTCAAGACAACTGAAAAAACATCCTGAACTGTCGCTGGACGATGTGATTGCATTGGACAAAGTGCAAAAAAAGATACCGATAAGTGAAACTGAAATACAGCATCTGCGGGACTTAAAATTAGTTGCAGGAATTGCATCCGAATTGCAGGTTGCTGGAAATTATGTGAAAATATCTTATCAGGATTACAAACAAATGATATTGGATTTGATAACACAAAATGGTTCGGCGACAAGAGAAGATATTGTAAATATGATAATGCCTACATTGTCGCCTGATATACCCATTAAGAAACGACAGAAGAAGATAGCAAATATTGTTACGAAATTATCAACACGAGAACAACTGATTAAAAATTCCACTAATTCAGATAAATATCCTGTTTGGATTCATGCAACAAAGATTGAAAGGTAGTTGTAAAAACATAGAGTAGTTGTAAGGATTTCCTTTTAGACATTTTTTTATTTGCTAAACAATTTGTAATTAGTACATTATGCTTTAATATAGAAAGTAGTTGTAAAAACATAAAGTAGTTGTAAGAAATTGAGTTGATGAAATTATGTTACTTACTGTCAAATAATTATGATTGTATTAAAGTAGTTGTCAAATGATTTGTTTGAAAACATTCCAATAAATTTTGCGGTAAAGACAAGAAAAAACCTCCTCCATTTCCTAAAAATCAGAGAAGGTTTATTATTTTGCGGTCATTTCCTCTACTCTTTCTTCCTCAAATGCTGCAATTCCGGATCTTCATCAATTCGTTTCAGTTCTTCAGCGACAATCTGTTTCACGTCCGATTTGATTTGGTTATAGTTGCGTTCTATTTCGGATAACATGTTGTCGTTACCGTTTTCGTCGCGAAAATCCACGATTTCGGGAATTTTCTTATAAGCCTTTGTTTCTCGTGCGACGGCGGCGTTATCAACCACTATTTCAGCGTGGAAAATCTTTTGCTCTATCCGTTCGTCGAAATTGTCGGACACCGCACCTACAAACATGCCCTGTGTGAGGTTGGAAATCTTACTCGCCGGAATCAAAGAATCCAGCTGCGTGGAGATGGAAGTGGATTTGTCTTGCCGGTTTATCGTTATGGATTGGCGTTTTTGCAACACTTTACCAAAGCGTTCGGACAGGTTTTTCGCCGATTCTCCAACGACCTGACCGGAAAAGATATTCCCCACCGTATTCATCACGACGGCGGCTTCCTTGTCGCCATAATCGCGTTTCAATTGCGAAAAATCCTGAAAGCCCAAACAGACAGCAACTTTATTGCTTCGGGCGGTGGCTATCAAATTGTCCAGACCGCGAAAATAAATCGTCGGCAACTCGTCGATAATGACCGAAGATTTTAATTGTCCTTTCTTGTTGATTAACTTCACGATACGCGAATTATACAAACCCAGCGCCGCAGAGTAAATATTCTGCCGGTCGGGATTATTGCCTACGCAAAGGATTTTCGGCTCTGCGGGATTGTTGATGTCAAGCGTAAAATCGTTTCCGGTCATAACCCAATACAGTTGCGGGCTTATCATTCTGGATAACGGGATTTTAGCCGATGCTATCTGCCCCATAAGTTGGTCCGCCGCGCCTCCTTCCCAAGCGTCCATAAAGGGTGATAAGTAATTCTCTAACTGTGGGTAAGAAGTCAGAATGGGAAAAATATCTTCGTATTTCCTGTTCAAAAATTCTATCGCATGTGGAAAAGTGCAGTATTTGCCATTTTGATAGATTTTTAAATACCACACAATAGCTGCGAGCAGGATTATCGGCGATTCAACAAAGAAATCTCCCTGCTTTTGAATCCAAGTTTTATTCAAATTGAGCATGATAGTATAGGCGCTTTCGTATGCGTCTGATATGTCGGTCATAAACTCCGGCGCAATCGGGTTGCAGCGATGCGATTTGCGTGGATTATCGAAGTTAATCACGTAGAATTTGGGTTTTACTTTGTATTTGTCCATGTTGTTAAGCAGTGTGTTATAGGCAATTATCGACAAATCATCAAATTTGTAGTCATAGACATACATCGAAAACCCTTTTATAATCTGCTGTTTTATGAAATTATTCACGACAGCATACGACTTTCCTGAACCCGGAGTACCCAAAACAATGCTTGCCCGAAACGGATTCACAACATTTATCCAGCCTTTGTTCCACTTCTTTTTGTAGAAAAAACGTGTGGGCAAATTGACCGAATATTCATTCTCTAACAGCCTTGTTTCCTGCATAAACGATTCATTTTCTACATTGAA
>JAISXV010000140.1 GCA_031270335.1 Prevotellaceae bacterium
GCGCCATGTATCTTTCATCATAAAAATTAATTTCTTGTACATTTTTTTAAAAATTTATTATTAATTAAGTTATTTACATAATCATTTTCATTGTTTTAACACTGCAAAAGTAAATGACGACAGTTACAAAACGGCAACAAAAAATATACCTTTGTATAAATTTTTGTTTGACTGTATTGTACACTGTTTTCCATAACTTATCTATCTTGTCGGTAGCGACATACTGCTCGCTGTACTCTCCGACCTGTGCCGTAATTGTGTTGATACACAATTTTTTCGTGTAATGTAATAAATTTATTACGTGAAAAAATGCCCTTTTCATGCTGAAAAGTGACCTTTTTATGTAGCGGAACGATTTTTTCGTGTAGAAAATCAATTTTTTCATGTAGCAGAATGACTTTTTCATGTAGCAGAATGATTTTTTCATGTAGCGGAACGATTTTTTCATGTAGCGGAACGATTTTTTTGTGTAGAATAGCGACTTTTTTGTATAATTTTGTTGTTTTGTCGAAATTTTTGCCCTTATCATGTTCCAATTCGCGAAAATTCGCGTAATTCGCGGACAAATTCGCGGACAAATTTGTTCTATCAATGTGTAACCAAGTCCAAATCCTCGTAACTGCTTGATTACTTCTCTCTCTCTCTCTCTCTCTCTCTCTCTCTCTCTCTCTCTCTCTCTCTCTCTGCAAAAATTATGCCAAAGTATTCAACAACAGAGTTTATCACAGAAAAACCATCCGCTTTGTTCTCTCTCACTGCGTATTTTTCGCTGCTTTTGTATTCTGCTATGTCTAAAATTCCGACCATAATTTTCAAAATTTTACATACTTAATCGTTCCTTTTGCAAATAATGTGACAAAGATATAACAAATTTTTAATACGAACCAAACAAAACGTAAAAAAAATTGTTAAAACAATCTTTTTCTATTATCAACATGCTGATTTCCAGAATTAAATTCTTGTAAAAAAAATTATATGACAGTCGAATGAACACGATGTTTTTCTTCTATTTTTCGTTCTCATTTGCCCGGTTTTTGCAGAAAGTTTCAAAATCAACCGCCATTTTTTTGGTTTTGTCGTAATTATCAACCAGATACAGCGTATAGTCGATAACAAGCATGAGTTCGTTCCGTAGCCATTTAAAATCAGATTAAGATTAGATTGGCGTTCCGACCTGTAAATCGTAAATCATATATATTTAAAAAACTTGTCAAAATGGTTTAAAAAAAACTCCGAAAATTTTATTTCGGAGTTTTCTTAAAAATGATAAACCTGCGTCAACAATTAAATATTTTTTCTACCAGTCGAACGGTTGTTTCAATTCCGGATTCAACACGATTTGACTGATTGGAATCGGACGATAATAATATTTCGGTTCAATAAATTCCTTTCCCAACATCTGGTCTGCCGTCAGCATGATATAACCCGATGTGCCGTTTGACAGATAGAATTGTGTCTGCGCTCCGGTTTCGTCGTATAGATAGAACAAACTCAAACCCGCTTTCACCTCGTCGGGAAGTCCGGCGATAGGACCTTCCGCTCCGGGACGTTCGAGTACAGCCACATCCACTTCACCGTCGCCGGTAACGTCATACGCTCCCAAACCGGGCAAATACATTCCCTGTTGCGGCTGTCCGAACAGACGACCGGCATACCAGCGATGCAAATCCCACAGACGAAGTCCTTCGCCCGCAAGTTCCACACGACGTTCACGCCGTATCTCCAGCAACGCTCCTTTGTTAGCGCCGCCGTCCACATTCGGATACTGCTGCGCCAGAATGGGATCGACGGAAGCGTTGGCGGCTGCCATGTCGAGCGGCGGCATTTCGACGCGATTACGAAGCAGAGTGATACTTTTGTTCAGGTCGGACTGAGACAGCGTTCCGAGTTCGGCTTTTGCTTCGGCGTAGTTAAGCAACACTTCGGCGTAACGGAAGATTTGCATAGCTGCATAGAAAACGCCTCCTCCTCCGACATAATCCATTGTACGCGGATTGGTTTTGACTTGTCCGTAGCCGCCCAGATTTGGACGGGCATAAAACAGTCCTTCATAACTGCTATATCCGGGATAAGCGAAAACTTCGGCAAAACGCGGGTCGCGACCCACGCAAACTTCGGTATATGTTTTTTTGTCGTAATTCGGCTGCTGAGTGAAACGAGAGCCGTCTTTCATCAGATAGCTTTCCATCAGACTGCGACTAAGCGAAATGTCGAGCGAGAGGTTACGGTCGATACCGCCGGCGCTCTGATTGAAACTCCGGCTACAGTCCTGCCATAAGATGATTTCCTTGTTACCGCTCAAATTCAGCGAAGAAAACAAATCTCTGTAACCCGGAGAAGCATTGATTCCGTTGCCCAAATCTTCGACGTCGCTTCCATTGATTTCGAACTGTTGACTGTTCATGATTTCTTCGGATGCGCTGACCGCTCTTTCGAGGAAACGGTTGGCGGTGGCGGCAAGATTCAGTTCAGGATGATACTTTCGATAAGTTCCTTCGTAGAGACTGAAACGCGAGAGTAAAGCCAGCGCCGCATATTTGTGTATCCGGGTTTTGTTGCCCATGCTTGTGCTGATATTTGCTGCGGCGTATTCCAGGTCAGCCATAATCGAATCGACTACCAGAGTACGCGGGTCGCAGGTTTTATACACCTCCGGGTCGTCGGAAGCCAACGCTTTGTTTGTCCACGGCACATCCGAATATCGATTGACCATATCGATGTAAAAATTGGCTCTGAATAATCTTGCAATACCGACATAATGCCGTATATCGTCTTCGGAACCTGTAACGTCCTGCAGATTTTGCAACATGTAGTTCACGCTGCGCAGTCCATTCCACTTGCTGTTATTCCAGTTGCCAGCCGAAATATTGTCTGCCGAAAGAGTTCCGCGAATCATATTCCATGTTTCCGATCCCATAGTGTAAATGGTAACGTTATCTGATTCACGGTCGTTGGACGATGGTCCGGGAGCTAATCCATACAAACCGTTGGTATATGTTTGCAAATCTCCGACTGTCTTGAAAAATCCGACGCCTGTGATTGCTGTTTGCGGCACTCGCTCCAAAAAGTCGTCATTACATGCGGTAAAGGCAACCGCAAAACTGATCATATAAATGATATATTTATTTATTCTTTTCATTTTTCGATATTTTATATAGTTAAAAACTCAAATTTATTCCTACCGACCACACTTTTTGCATGGGGTAGTGTCCGCTACCATTAAGATTTTCGGGATCTATTTCCTTTACAGCGATGTTATGTATTGTCCAGAGGTTTTCGCCGCTGAAATATACGCGTAAACGATCGATTTTCCATTTATCCGTCAAACTTTTCGGCAGCGTGTATCCCAGCGTCAGGTTTTTTAGGCGGAGATACGAAGCGTTCTGCAAATATTTGGTTTGCGCCGTGCCAAGTTCACTGTTATCTTCGGCAATATACTGTTTCATTCTTGGAAAATATCCGTTGGGATTTTCGGGCGTCCAGTGATCTAAATTCTTCTGGATTGGCGTAGTCCACGGCGTGGCATAAACACCCCAGAAAAGTCCGTGTCCGTTGTTCGGATACCAGTCGCGTTGACCTACGCCCTGAAAGAAAACACGCAAATCGAAACCTTTCCATTCGGCGTTTGCTTCGATTGAGTACGGAAAACGTGAGGATGAATTTCCGATAATCGTTCTGTCGCCCGGATCGTCAACCGTACTTTTCCCGAAACTGATTTCGTTGTCGCCATTGAGGTCTGCGAATTTAAGGTCTCCTTTGTAGAACTTGTACTGAGTATCGTCGCCTCCCACTTTGGTCTGGTCAGCCCATGAAGCCACTTCTTCGTCGGATGCAAAGTATCCGACAGTATGCAACCCCCAGATTTCACCGATTTCCTGACCTTCATAATATGCAGAGAGCGTGCGGTTTGGATTGTCATATTTGGTAATCCATGTTCTGCTGTCCCACAGCATAAACCGTACTCCGAACGAAAGCGGCGAGCCGGCAACATTTACCTTGTCGGCATAACCAACGCTCAGTTCCCAGCCTTTTGTTTTCAGGTCGGCGGCATTGGTAGCAGGTTCTCCGGCTCCATAGAAACCGGGCAACTCTTTACTCTTGGTCAACATGCCTTCCGTATAACGGGTATATTTGTTGAAAGTGAGATTAAGTTTGTTCTTGAATAATCCCAAATCAACGCCTCCGTTGACAGTGCGCACCGTTTCCCATGTGAGATTTCCGGCAACTGTACCTGGTTGATATACTGCCATTGGTTGTCCGCCGTCAAGCACTCTGCCGATGTTTCCCGAACCCATGGTAGCGATATAGGGATAATAGCTGGAGTTGGTCTGATTGCCCAGCGTGCCGTACGAACCGCGCAATTTCAGATTGCTGATTTGCAAGAGGTCGTTGACGCCGGAAAAGAACTTTTCGTTCGACACAATCCATGCCGCCGAAGCCGAAGGGAAGAATCCCCAGCGACTGTCTTTCGGGTACCGTGAAGTCCCGTCCCGGCGTCCGTTAAATTCCAAAATATACTTGTTGTCGAAAATATAATTGAAACGGAAAAACAAGCCTCTTAATGCAAGCTCATTGATACTTTGCCCGTTGGTCACTGTCCCGGTAGCAAGTTGAATAGTCGGCAGGCTGGAAGTGATCAGTTGTTGTTTCCGCGTCCAGAAATAGTTTTCGTGCAGATATTCCTGATTGAATCCAACCAGCGCATGTACAAAATGTTTGTCGGCAAAAGTCTTACGGAAATTGGTATAAAGGTTCAATACCGTGTAATTATTGGCAGTCGAACGAACTTCGGCATAAGGCGTCGATCCGTCCATACCGCGTATCTGCAATCCCTGTTCGGGACCTGTGCGATAATAGACCGGCATAACAGCTTTATCCACGCCGGTATTGGTACGCCTGAAATTGACGTCGCCTTCGATTGTCCACACATCTTTCCACAAATCAATAGATGTATTGAGCGAAAGTTGCGTTTCATTCACATTAGTCTGAGTTCGTCCGCCGTCCTTCAAAAATCCGATACCATCTGAACCATGCGAAGTGTAGGTTCCATCCGGATTATAAACGGGAAAGATAGAGTCATCACCCTTTATTTTCCCATAAAAATCATGTTCCAAAATGGAAGGAGAATCATAATTGGAGGTCACAAACGAAAGATTTGAGCCTAATTTCCACCAGTCGGTCAATTTATACGTTCCGTTACCTCTGAAATTGTAACGTTTCATTACATCGTTTGCCATCGACAGGACGCCGTTCTGTTGATAGTATCCTCCGCTCATGGCATACGAGAGTTTGTCGGTTTTCTGGGCGATGCGCACATTTGCCGTATATGTTGGCGTAGTTTTCCGATACACTTCGTCGAGCCAGTTGGTACTGGCGTAGTAATCCCACAGATTGGGATCGTTCGGGTGCATAATTATTTCCGGCAATGAAGGATCTTCAGAACGTTGCTTTGCATAAGCGCGTTGCGTTTCCGAAAAGATTGTCCGCAACGGATAACCCGACTCGTAAGTATATTGCATGAACAGATACGGGTCGGTCACAAGATCGGGGATGTTGTAGATTTGTCTGATGCCGTAGTTGGCATCGAAATCGACCTGCAACTTTTCGTTCTTCGCCGTTTTTGTGGTAATGAGTACCACGCCAAAGGCTGCACGAGCGCCGTAAATCGCCGAAGCCGCTGCATCTTGCAGCACGGATACGCTTTCGATGTCTGATGGATTGATGCGCGACAATTCATTCGGTCCCACCGGAACATTGTCCACTAAAATAAAGGCGCTACCGCCATTAATAGAGGTATATCCGCGGATGTTGATATCCGGCGCCGTAGTAGCTCGCCCGTCCGACATGGAAATATTCATGCCGGGAGCCAGTCCCTGCAAGGCAAGGTTCGCATTGGTCACAGGACGGTTTTCGAGCGCCTTTGCCGACACCGTTGCCACCGCGCCCGACAAATTCACTTTCTTCTGCGTACCGTAACCGACTACGACTACCTCATCCAGGGCTTGCGTGTCGTCGAGCAACGTGACGTTTATCACCGTCCGGTTGCCCACTGCGACATCCTGCGTCACATATCCTACGTAGGATATCTGCAACACAGCGTCGCCGCCCTGTACACTAATACTGAAATTACCGTCGCTGTCGGTAATAACTCCATTAGTGGTACCCTTTTCACTCACGCTGGCGCC
>JAISXV010000214.1 GCA_031270335.1 Prevotellaceae bacterium
TCTCTCTCTCTCTCTCTCTCTCTCTCTCTCTCTCTCTCTCTCTCTCTCTCTCTCTCTCTCTCTCTCTCTCTCTCTCTCTCTCTCTCTCTCTCTCTCTCTCTGCAAAAATCGTACCAAACCGAGCGTTTTCCCGGTTCATCTGCACATTATTTGAGAGAAATTGATTCATATCTATCTCATTCTACTTTTTAAAATGCAAATGTAGTAAAAAGTTTTTTAACCGAACAAATTTTTTGTTGCAATTGACGAAATATTTTTTATATCAGCAGTTGACAGTTTGTCTATCAAATAATTATAATTTGAGTATGGTGATTTTTTTTTAATGCGGAATATGATTTTCGCCGTTTTCGTGGTTATATTTTATGTTTTTTTTGTTTTTTTTCAATTTTTTGCCTGAAAAAATTTTTTAAACGCAAAGAAGTTAATGTATAATGTCACCCTGTTAGGGTTATTCTTACACTCTCCACAGTACGCTCACGGGATACAGCGAAAAACACAGTATCGCCCTGTTTACCGTCCCCGCGATGTTACGCTACACCCGCGACGTCCGTTCAATCAGGTACTATTGCGGGTTGATTAAAAATGTTTGCAGCCGACCTGAGTATCCCGCTCGGGTCGGTTTTTTTTAATTAAGGATGAGAAAGATACAAGATATAACAGTTTCTCCCGGTACACTCAATCCAATTAACTCACATATAACTCTGCTTTTTTACATATAAAATACGGATTCAGCAGCGATTCTTTGTTATACGTCAGCGGTTCGTTGGTATCCAGAGCGTTGATGCTCCAGCCTACGCCTTCGAGGATTGTTTGCGCTGCCGCTGTATCCCATTCGTAAGTGTCGGTATATCGGACATACACATCGCCGATTCCGTCTGCCAGCATACACATTTTCAGGGAACTGCCAACTTTTTTGACCTCTACGTCGGAATATGTTTTACGCATTGCGTCGATATATTCCAGAGTTTCCTTGTTGACATGGTGATAGCTTGCAAGAATTGTGTATTTACCGTTTGTTCTCGACGAAGGATCAAGTTTTTTTGATTCGGCGATGATTTGTTGAAACGAATTAGAGAGCATATCACGGTCGCCGACAACTATTTTGTAAGACCCCATGTCCTTTATTCCGAAGTACATATCGCCAATTGCGGGAGCGTAAACCACTCCGAACAGCGGATTTCCTTCCACGACTAAAGCAATGTTGACGGTAAACTCTTCTCTTTTCTGGATAAATTGCCGCGTTCCGTCTAAGGGGTCAACAATCCACAGGATGTCCCATGATTTTCGTTCTTCGAATTGCATGTTGCGTCCTTCCTCGCTCAAAATTGGTATTCTCGAATTGAGCAACAGTCGTTTGATGATTTCGTGAGCTTCCTTGTCCGCCGACGACAGCGGAGAGTTGTCCGACTTCATTGATACCTGGAAATCTTCGGTGTTAAATATTTCCAGGATTCTTTTTCCAGCGATAATTGCTGCTCTGAAAGCCGATTGAAATAGTTCATTAAATGTTTCGTTATTAAGTGTGTACATAATAAATTAATTAAAAATTATAAGATAAAGCCAGACCCAGGACCTGCTTAAACTGTAGAGCAGGACCTTTTTCCGGATCGATATTTTTCGTATCGTCATCGTATCGCATTTGAAAGTTCAAATTTGATGAAATATATTTTGTTACTTTGAAATTGATATTGATATCCATGCTAATATCAGCGTTTTCGGGATTGACCAGCAAATTGGAAAATATACTCATACCCATGCTCAGAGTAATATTTGTGACTATACTTTTATTATAAGTTGCCGTCATTGAAGCTCCCAACTCGTAATATGCCGTTCTGTTCGGTTTCACTCCGTAAACTCCGACTTTTGACAGCGAGTCGTCAAGTACGAAAGTATATTTTCCCGAAATAGGGGATAGCACCAGAGAAAATGATGCGTCCGGTTTATAATCGAATCCCAGCGACAGGATGCCCGAGGCTGGCGACATAAACTTGGAATTGTATTGCGATTCGGGAGTTATCGGATATCTTGGATAACCTTTGTCGAACTGCGTTTTGAAAGTTATTTGAGTGGCATAGTTGAATTTACCGAAAGCCTTATATCCGAATTTCGAAAAGAAATCAATCACATCATTAGTTTTACTGCGTTCGCTTCCTTGATACAATAATCCGTATCCGAGCGTCAGACCGTTTTCCCACGATATTTTTTGTTTGGCGTAATTCAGCCTGATATTATTGATTCCCACTCCTATAGCGATAGAATTTTCTCCTCCTGCCGACCAGTTACTGAACGACGATTGAGAGAGATTAAGGTATGAAGTGCCGGAATGTTTCCATGATGAAGGAACTTTAGTTTCCTGCGCCACAATAATATTTGAAAAAAATACTATCAATATTAATAATATAATTTTTTTTTTCATGATGCGAACTTTCATAATAAATACAATCAACTTTCAAATTTGTTCACAATAAATGTGCCAAACTTGATTTTTTCTTCCGAAATTTCAGCATCATTCGCGATAATTCTTTGTTATCGGGACACCTGACAACGCTGCACAGATATTCGTCCGGCAAAAGTTCCTCAATAACTACATAATATTGCTGATTTGCCCTTGCTTCCTGAAGATAGTTAATTTCAATGTCATAGACCTCATGATTGAGTATGTAGTCGAAAGGAAAACTGTCAATAACCCATTGTATATACAGAGTGTTGTTTACATGTCCGTTAATATCTATTGCGCTGTAAAGCACGGTGTTGACTGTGTAATCGCTTGTTGTGACGCTGTGTTGCGGAAGTTTTTCCAGACGGATATCAAGCGCGTTTCTGTCGTACGGATCGGGAAATTTATCCTTCAACAACGCTATTCTCTGTGGTTTACGGGTTTCCAGATTCAACATCAACCAGGCGGACGTTGCTGACAGTATCTTTTTGTTGTCCATTGTAAAGACCTCAAAATCACGATATGCCATGATACTGTCGGGACCTTTGCTCCATGTTTCGACGAATATTGAATCTTTCCACAGCGGATAATCGTCGATTTGCGCTTTTATTCGGGATAGCGCCCAGAAGCAATTGCTTTCCGAGAGAGCCGCCCATCCGAAATTGTGTGTTTCGGCGTGTATTATAGCGCTTTCCTGCAACATGTAAAACAATCCCGGCAGACTTAACTGCTTTTTTACGTCTGTCAAATATGAATTGACCTGATATTCATATCTTCCGCAAAGAGGTTGTTTATCCATTACTTCTGAAACATCTTACCCAATCGACATACATTGCCGTCTGTTCTGCCTTTTTGTCATACACGCCCGACGAAAAAGATATATACATCGGTTCGTTGATGATGTTCGACGATTCGAATACTTTTTTGCCGTTGATGAGCCATGTAAGTTTATTGTTGCTCCACAACAGCGTGTAGATATAAAAATCGTCTTTTAATTTGTATTTCAGTTTCTTTTCGATTTTTGCTTCGTTAGAATAAGCGGAAATAACAAGATTTCTGCCTTCGAACCTAAAAACGTTCAAATGAGGTTTTTGCGTATCTGTTCCCATCCAGAAAGCATGATAAATGCCCGGGGCATATTTGACGCGTACTTTTGCTTCGAATTTGCCGTACAACTGTTTGAACGAATGAGCCGAAGTCAGGATACCCGATGTGTAGGAGAATGTTTTCGGGACAAATCCGTAAGTTTTATCCCAGGCAAGACCCTCTTTTTTTTCCTGTTTAGTCTTGATTTTCAACAATCCGCCTGCCGACTGGATATTATTTGGCGAAAAGATATGCAAGTCCTCAATCGGAGAATATGGCGCTCCGTTTAACAGTTGTTCGCTGATTACCTGCGTTTTCGACCATCGCTGGTCAATTTCGTTTTTCGAAAAATCTTCATAAAATTTTGAAACCCAACGCTCCTGTTCTTCTATCAGTTTGGCGTATTTTTTCTTGAAAATGAAATAATCCTTAATCATTTTCGAATTATTCAGTCTTTTGAGTTCGTGCTTCAACTGCTGAAGTTCGTCTTTTTGTTGTTGCAAGTCTTCTTTTAAACGTTTTTTTGCGAGATGAAAATTTTCTTTCAGCTTTTGCTGTTCTGTTTCCAGTTCTTTTCTCAGATTGACGCCTTCTTCTTTCAAATGACGGCGGTCCATTGCAATTTGCTTTTGTAAACGCAATTTTTCTTCTTCCAGCAGCCGAAGTTCCTCTTTTGCTTTGGCAGCCTGAGCCTGTAGTTTGTGTTTCAGCGTTTCTTTCATCAGCCGGATTTCGCCTTTCGCTTTGGCAGCCTGAGCCTGCATTGCCTGTTTCTGCGCTTCTTTCAACAGCCGGCGTTCATCTTTCGATTTGGCAGCCTGCATTTCCTGTTTCAGCGTTTCCTTCAGTTGCCGACGTTCATCTTTCAATTTGGCAGCATTAGTCTGGATTTCCTGTTTTTGCGTTTTTTCCAGTTGCCGGTATTCATCTTTCGATTTGGCAGCCTGTATTTTCTGTTTCAACGTTTTTTTCAGTTGCTGCTCTTTTTGTGGCTGAAGCGCTTTTTTTGCTTGAAACTCTTTATCCAAACTAAGCCCCTTATCGTTCAGAGCTTTGAAATCAGCCCGATATTCTTTTTCCAACTGACGCTCTTTTTGAGGCATGTCGGTTCCTACTTTCAGATTCGCCGGATTAGCAAAATATTCTTTTAATTCATTGTATCTTCTGAAATCGTCGGATTCGATAGTTTCCAGATAAACAGTGTATTTTGTTTCCTCGTCCTGCAGTTTTGCTTCGTAGGATTTTGTAGCCGGAATACCGGTAAAAATAAATTGTAAAAATCTAATCATAATCAGATATCTTTTAATATTTCGAGGCGCAAAATTATAAATTAAACTTCTTAAAAAATCTTAAAAAATCTTAATTAGTCAATTAATTTGAATCCTTTGCCTCTTACATTTATTATCTGCACCGAAGGATCGTCTTTCAGACATTTGCGTAATTTCGTGATATACACATCCATACTCCGTGCGTTGAAATAGCTGTCGTCGTTCCAGACAGTTCTCAGGGCAAAGTTCCTGTCAAGCACATTATTTCTGTTTACACAGAGATAGCGCAACAATTCTGCTTCTTTTGACGTCAATTTTTGCTCTGTTCCATCGATAGAATACACCAAAGTCTGCTTTGTCGGGTTGAAAACATAATCGCCGATTTCGTACGTTGCCTGCGACAGTTCGCCTGCAGATGTTCTTCTCAGTATTGCTTCGATTCTCAGTATCACCTCTTCGATGTTGAAAGGTTTGGTGATGTAATCGTCGCCGCCCGAAGAGAATCCTTTTACGACATCCTCTTTCATCGACTTGGCTGTCAGGAATATGATAGGTATGTCTGGCGACATTTGCCTTATTTCCTGAGCCAGAGTGAAACCGTCTTTTATGGGCATCATGACGTCCAGAATACAGATATCATACGTGCCGCCCGCATCTCTGAAACCCTTGAATGCTGCATCTCCATCGGAATACAGATCCGTGTCATACTCTTTTACTTTGAGATATTCTTTCAACAATATCCCCAAATTTTCGTCGTCCTCAGCAAGGAGTACTTTTGCTTTTGCTTCCATAACATTCTAATTTTTAATATTTTTAACTAATGGCAACCATATATAAAAAGTTGTGCCTACATTTTCTTCGCTTTCGACCGATATTGTTCCGTCGGTAAGTTCTACGATTTTCTTGACGTAGTTCAAACCCAAGCCGAAACCCTTGACGTCGTGAACGTCGCCCGTATTGACACGGAAAAACTGTTCGAAAATCCGCTCTTTGTTGTCGGAACTTAATCCTATTCCGTTATCGGAAACGTAACAGAGGACTTTGCCGTATTCGTTTCGTGTTCCGATTGTTATCTTCGGCGCATCTTTCGAATATTTCAGAGCATTGTCCATCAGATTTGTTATAACATTCACAAAATATGACTTATCGGTTGATATTATATCGTCTTTGGCTCTCAATTCGGTAATGAGAGTTGCTTTTCTGTTCCGCAACTGCAAGGTCATTAAATCATCTGCTTCCTTAATAATAGCATGCAAACTGACGTTCGCTTTTTTCAGGACTATCGATTGCCGCTCAAATACAGAGGTTTGCAGAACTTTTTCGACTAAATAGCTCAACTGTTTGCTTTGCTCCTTTATCATGCTCGACAGTTTCGGCACGTTTTTTGCCGATTGCGGAATATTTTCATCACCAAGCATTTGCGCCGCAAGCGATATTGACGATATTGGCGTTTTCAGTTCGTGCGTTATGTTGCTGATGAAATCGCCTTTGATTTCGGATATTCTCTTCTGTCGTGCAATCACATACATCGTGTATGTGAACAGCGAAAGAATCACTACAATCAAGATAAAAGCGGCGAATATCATGGGCAAGATGCGTATCAACACTATCAATGTCTCTTCAGGAAGATAAAAATTCAGAAAGTATATTTCCGAAAATCCCTCAGGATCATTGGGAAACAGCCGTTTTTTATATATTCTCATCTTGGTGTCGCTGTTGTATCCGCTCGAACGTATCACTTTTCTGCCTGCCCGGTCGGTTATCGCCACTTTAAACTTGTATTTCGGATTGAGATTGACCTCTTTGAACTCCTGAGATATCAATGAATCAATCTGCATCATCGTAACTCGCTGTTCGACGGGAATTTCCGACGTCAACAGTCGTTTGTATGATTCCGTGAAATACCGGTTTATTCTTTCGGCGGTAATGTTATTTTCCATAACCTCAGATGAATACACAATCGAATCTACTACATTTTGCTGTGAATTGAACCCATCTGATATCTGCGTCAATGTTTCAGTCTTCCACACTTTCGCAACAACATTGTTCAGTAAATCATTGACTTTACTTCCGATATCGTACTGAATATTAGTAAAAACACCAAAAATCCATATTGTCTGCGCTATGACCAGTCCTATGGATGCGAATAATATCATTACTGTAAGTACTCTGCGCTGCCTCTTAGTCATATTATTAATTTTAGTTTATGGCGCAAAGGTACATGTTTTTATGATACAAAATACACTTTGCCAAAATTTTTTTTTAAAACTTCTCTTTTTCCCTGACTAATAAACGTCTTTTTCCTTATAAAGTTTACATCAAAAACATAGCTATTTGTCAATAATACAAATAGAAATATGAAAAAAAACAGAAAAATTTTTTCTGTGACAAAATAGCAAAAAAAAAATCTGTTTTTAAACAGAAAAAAACGATTTTTGCGCTTTTCTGATGTAATGAAGCCAAAAAAAAATTGCAAAATTGAACTTTTTCCTACATCTGATGTCGTTTTTTCGAAATCATTTCAGCAGTTACGCTGATTATCATGGTAATGATAAACAGAACGCATCCAAGTAAGAATAGCGATTGATAATGTATCCCGTCCGAAGGCGCTTCGCCGAGTTCTGCGGCTATGGTTGCGGGGATAGTCCTCACCGATTCGAACAAGGAATGAGGCATTACGGCGGCGTTTCCGGTAACCATCATCACAGCCATTGTTTCGCCAATAGCTCGTCCAATGCCCAGCACTACGGCGGCGCTGATACCCGAAGCTGCATACGGGATAATAACTTTGTAGATTGTTTGCCAATGCGTTGCTCCGAGCGCCAGACTTGCTTCACGCATTGCTTTTGGAGTATTACGCATAGCGTCTTCGGCGATGGTGATGATAGTCGGCAAAGCCATGATTGCCAGTATCACACTGCCGGCAAGAGCCGTTTCGCCGACAGGCAAATTCAGAGTGTTTTGAATCAGCGGCACAAGCACTACCAGTCCGAAAAATCCATAGACCACCGACGGAATCCCCGCCAACAGTTCGATTGTCGGTTTCAGCAGTTTACGTATATGTTCTCCGGCGAGTTCCGACATGTATATAGCCACGCCCAATCCGGGCGGCAAAGCGATGAGAATAGCAAAGATACTCACCCACAATGTCCCCAGAATCAACGGGAGCGTACCGAATTGCGGAGCGGGAGTAGTGGTCGGCATCCATTCTGTGCCGGTGAAAAAATCGAGCGGCGAAATATTGTTTATGGACAAAATTTTGACCGGCATGTTTTCCGGAGGCAGATACTGTTTGGGAAGAAAAGCAATTATGCCCGGATTCTGTTCGATGACTTCACCCAATTTATGAGACAGCAAAGGATAATCCTCGCCGCCCAATTCCTCTTCGGAATAGAGCGAAAATATGTCGTCGAAACGAAACAGCATAATTTCATTATCGCCGGCGCCCAACTCCTTCCAGTTGACGATTTCGGAATCGAAAACCAGCTTCACCTCTTTCGGATGCAATCGTTCAACAGTATTCGAAGCGTGGACACACAACGCATATCCCTTTTCGATTTCAGGACTGCCGAAAAGCCCCAATCCTTCCTTAAATAAAAATACAACAATCAACAAAATCGCTATGCTCGTCATACTTCCACTCAACGTAAATATCCCCTGCACAATCCGTTCGAAGATACGTCTTATTGATTTTCTTTTCATCTATTTCAAAGTAATAAATCCGGCGTCTGCAACATGTTTCTGACCTTCGTCCGACAATACGTAGTCGATAAACGGCTTCACCTTGCTTTCCGACGAACTCACATAATAGTATAACAAGGGGCGAACAATGGGATATGTTCCGTCTTTTGCCGTCTGCAACGAAGGTTTGACGAAAGTTTTTCCTCCGTCGTACGACACGTTAACAGCCTTGACGTCTTTGTTGAGATACGCAAGCCCGACGTATCCGACAGCGCCTTTGGTCTGGCTGACCGACAGGATAATAGCGCCTGTAGCAGGCATACTCATAATCCCGTTTTTGTAGTTTTTGTTTTTCATAACGCTCTCTTTGAAAAATTCATACGTCCCCGACGACGTCTCACGCGAATACGGAATTATCTGCAAATCGTCGCCGCCAACTTCTTTCCAATTCTTGATTTTACCGGTAAAAATCCCATCTAACTGCTCACGTGTAAGGTTTTTAACCTTGTTGTCCGGATGCACGACGACCGCCAGAGCGTCATAAGCCGCTATCACTTCTTTCGTTGTTTTACCGGCTTTCTGCAATCTTTGCTTTTCGTCGAACTTGATTTTACGCGACGATTGCGCAATATCGGTCGAGCCGTCAATCAGCGCCGAAATACCGACGCCGCTGCCGCCGCCCGTAACAATCATCGTTTGCGATGGATTCGCTTTCATATAACTTTCAGCTTCTTTCTGCGACAAGGGTAACATGGTATCCGAACCCTTGATTTTCTGAGCATAAACACTTGACAGTATGCCCAATAAAAAAATTGATAATACAATTGTCCTTTTCATTCTTTCTATTACTAAATCTTGGGCAAAAGTACGGCGCAATTGTTACAGAATAGAAAAAATGTTGTTACAATTCTGTTAAAAAATTTTGAATGGTATTATTTTTTGTATATTTGCGCCGTTAAATTGGTATAATAGTTATATAGTTATTTTATTGAAAATATGAAAATTGCAATAGTTGGCGTCAGTGGAGCAGTGGGTCAGGAATTTCTCAAATTGCTGGATGAACGTAAATTTCCTTTGGACGAATTAGTTTTGTTTGGTTCGGCGCGCAGCGCAGGTTCCGAATATGTTTTTCGTGGTGAAAAGATAAAAGTCAGGGAATTGAAACACAACGATGATTTTAAGGGAATCGACATAGCCCTTGCATCTGCCGGAGCGGGAACATCTCGCGAATATGCTTCGGACATTACCAAATTCGGGACAGTGATGATTGACAATTCAAGCGCGTTTCGTCTTGACGAAGATGTACCACTGGTCGTTCCGGAAGTGAACGCCGATGATGCGAAAAATTGTCCCCGTAACATTATCGCAAACCCTAACTGTACAACTATACAGATGGTTGTAGCGTTGAATCCCATCGAAAAACTGTCGCATATCAAACGCGTCCACATTGCTACATATCAGTCGGCAAGCGGAGCGGGCGCAGCGGCTATGGAAGAGTTGAAAATACAGTCGTCGCAAGTGCTGAACGGCTCTGAACCGGACATCAAAAAGTTCAAATATCAATTGGCTTTCAACCTCATCCCACAGATTGACGTGTTTACGGATAACGACTACACAAAGGAAGAAATGAAAATGCACAACGAAACACGAAAAATAATGCACTCCGACGTATCGGTCAGCGCCACGGCGATTCGCGTGCCTGTCATGCGCGCTCATTCCGAGGCGATATGGTGCGAAACAGCGTCTCCACTTTCGTTAGACGATGTGCGACAGGCATTTGAAGCCGCTCCCGGAGTAACGTTATTCGACAATCCCTCCGAAGGAAAATATCCGATGCCGTTTCATCTTGCCGGTTGCGACGATGTTTATGTAGGACGTTTACGTAAAGATTATACGCATCCTAACGGACTTGCGTTCTGGACTGTCAGCGACCAGATACGCAAAGGAGCGGCATTAAATGCTATCCAGATAGCAGAATATCTTTCGAATTAGTATAATTCGTAACAACATGGATGTATTAATCAATTAAATTGTGTGAATATGGAAAAAACATGGAGATGGTTTGGCAAGAAAGATAAAATTACTTTGACAATGTTGCGACAAATCGGCGTAGAAGGCATTGTTACGGCTTTGCATGATATTCCAAACGGCGAAATTTGGTCGTTCGAAGCAATTACAGACCTGAAACAGTATATCGAATCTTTTGGTTTGCGATGGTCGGTAGTGGAAAGTCTGCCGGTGAGCGAAGCCATCAAATATGCAGGCGCAGATCGCGACCAACTGATTGATAATTACAAAGTCAGTTTGGCAAATCTCGGCAAAGCAGGCGTTACAACTGTGTGTTATAACTTTATGCCGGTGATTGACTGGATTCGTACCGATTTGGAATACAAGTGGGAAGACGGCGCTTCGTCGCTCTGTTACGACAGCGTGAAATTCGCTTATTTCGATTGTCTGATTTTGAAACGCAAAGGCGCTGAAAAGGACTATACCACAGAAGAACTTGCGAAAGTATATGCGCTCGACAAGAAAATAACCGAAACAGAAAAAGAACAGCTGATAGATGCAATTATCGTTAAGACACAGGGGTTTGTTAATGGAAACATCAAGGAAGGCGACCAAAATCCGGTAGCCATTTTCAACCGTCTGTTGAAACTCTACGCAGGAATTGACCGCAATCAACTGCGTGAGAATCTAAAATATTTCCTTACAGCCATTATGCCCGTTTGCGACGAGTGGAATGTCAGTATGTGTATCCATCCCGACGACCCGCCACGCCAGGTATTGGGATTGCCGAGAATTGTAACAAATGAGGAAGATATTGCCTGGCTGCTGAACGCAGTGGATAATCCGCACAACGGTTTGACTTTTTGCGCAGGCTCGTTGAGTTCGGGCATTCACAACGATGTGCCGGATTTGGCAAAAAAATTCGCTGAAAGAACATGCTTTGTCCATTTGCGTAGCGCCAACGTATTGCCTGACGGTAATTTCATTGAAGCCGGACATCTCGAAGGACGCGGGCATTTGATTGAATTAGTGCGAATTTTTGAAAATGTAAACCCTTCGTTGCCATTCCGTGTCGATCATGGGCGGTTGATGCTCGACGACGCCGAAAAGGGTTACAATCCGGGCTACTCGTTCCACGGCAGGATGTTTGCCTTAGCACAAATGGACGGTGTAATGGCAACGGTTAAAGACGAAATTAATAAAGGTATAATATAAAATAACTCTCAAAATATGAACGAACAGTTTAGTATTGCAGGAAAAGTTGCCGTGATAACCGGCGCAGGCGGTGTTCTCGGCGGAAATATCGCAAATCATTTTATCGCTCAGGGAGCAAAAGTGGTGGCGCTTGACATTCGTCAGGAGCAGTTAGACGCACGTATCCAGGAATTAACAGCAAATGGCGGCGAAGCGCTCGGCTTTATCGGGAACGTCCTCGACGTGGAAAATCTGAAAGAAATAGCATCGCAAATCGTCGAAAAATGGGGACGCATCGACATTCTGTTGAACATTGCCGGAGGCAACACGCCCGGCGGTACGCTTGCTCCCGATGCCGATTTTTTCGATATGCCCGTATCGGAATGGGAGAAAGTAACCAGTCTGAACATGAACGGAACAGTTTATCCGTCAATGGTATTCGGCAAAATCATGGCTCAACAGAAATCCGGCTGCATAGTCAATGTGTCGTCTATGGCGGCTTATTCGGCTATTACGCGTGTGCCGGGATATTCGGCGGCGAAAACGGCGGTAAGCAATTTCACGCAATGGCTGGCGTCGGAAATGGCTCTGAAATACGGCGAAGGCGTGCGGGTAAACGCTATTGCTCCCGGCTTTTTCATTGGCGACCAAAATCGCTCCGTACTCATCAATCCCGACGGCTCTTTGACTGAAAGAAGTCAAAAAGTGTTAGCAAAAACGCCGATGAAACGTTTTGGCAATATCTCCGAACTAAATGGAACTGTGCAGTTTCTTTGCAGTGAAGCAGCAAGTTTTATCACGGGAATCGTGCTGCCCGTTGACGGTGGCTTTTCATCGTTTAGCGGAGTGTAAACAGTTTTGAATAACAAAGCGTTTCCCAAAAAAGATTGAATCCTGCCATTGAAAAAGGAAAGCACTAAATAAACTTTAACAATGACAGGATTTTTTCAACCAAGTAACCTCTTTATTAAAAATAATTACACTTTAAATCCATGTAAAAAAGAAACAGAGAATTGGAGAAGCGTCTCCCGGTCGAGAAACAGGAAGACGCTTTTGCTCTCCAACATAGTTGTTGAAACATTGTAAATTATTCAGCAACCTCTCTCATCAACTATTAACTTAAACAAACCTGACAACGCACAATTTATACGTTTATTATTTATAATTCTGTAACAAAGAACGGCAATATTTTGATTTGTGATTTCGATATCTTTATGAAAACGAAAAAAAAGAGGTTAAACACGAAAATAGGCGATATTAAAAAGACGATTTTTTATGTGGATATTTCGCAAAATCAGATTACCTTTGCAAAAATTTTAAGAAAATTGAAATGAATTGGTTTGATAAACTTACATCCGACAGGACGGCGCTGATAATAAGCATTGTAATGGGAACATTGATCATTTATCCCAATATAAACAGCCTGTTTTGGCATTCGAAATACGATGATCCCGAAATTCTGGTTATATTCTTTTGCCGCTACCTGTTTTTCTGTGTGTTAATATGGACGCTGTTGCGTGTCAATATACGCCGGCTGAGTTATCTCGCTTTCTCGCTCCGGCTGTTAAAGACACTGTTACTCACTATTATCGCTTACGGGATATACGCGTTTCTGTCTCTTGCTGTGTTGAGCAAACATGTCGATTGTTTTACCGGGATTTTGCTGTTTCAGTTTGTTGTGACCTGCCTGCTGTGTACTTTGACCGGACATGTTGTTATCATGTATAAAGAGCAAAAAAAGCGAGAACTGGAGATCGAACAACTCAAAACCGAAAATTTGCAGAGCCGTTATAATGCTCTGTCGTCGCAGGTGAATCCTCACTTCTTTTTCAATTCGCTCAACAGCATAACCGCCTTAGTGCGTGAAGAAAAGAAAGCTCAAACACTGGAATATATCCACAAACTGTCCGGCGTGTTTCGCTATATTCTTCAAAGCGACAAAAAAGGACTTGTCTGTCTCAACGAAGAACTTGATTTTCTAGAAGCTCTGCGCTACATGTACGAAGTGCGTTACGCCAACAAGCTCTGTTTCACGATAAACGTCCCCAACGAAAAACGTGAATTGTTGATGATTCCGGTACTGTCGCTGCTTCCGTTAGTCGAAAATGTGATGAAACACAACGTAATCGACAGCGATAACACTATGGAAATCACAATTGTGCTGAACGACCGCGACGAATTGATTATCTCCAATCCGGTTCACGAAAAAATCGACATATACAACTGCAACGGTATCGGGCTGACCAATCTCGCCGAACGATTTACCATGCTGACAGCAAAAAAGATGAGCATCGAAAAAGACGGGAACAACTTTAATGTTACACTACCCCTGATAAGTTAAGAGTTAAGAACTAAGAGTTAAGAGTGCTTACGCCTGAAAACGCTTTTAACTCTTAATATTTTAACAGTATTTTTAGCGCTATCGCTACTTTGTGACCTTTGTGTAAAAACTTTGTGACCTTTGTGGTTAAAAAAAATTGTAACAGTATTTGAACATGATTTGTATTTGTCAATAAATCGTCGACGACAGCATCAAAAACCGTAAAAATACACAAATATTGCGATGCAGACAGGAGTAAAATTTGATAAAAAGAAAAATTATTTATGTATTGATTTCATTGGTTTACAATTTTTTCGCAACTATCAAATCAACTAAAATACACGACAATATTGTACAATAGAATTTTTTTGTACTTTTGCACGCCGATTTATGTTGTATATTACATGAGCGAGGTGCGAAATTACATAAGGTTGCCGTTGCGCAGTTTGGAAAAAGGTAAACATACTTTTGATTTCAGTGTGGATACCGGGTTTTTCTCTGAATTTCAGAATCCTGAGATAATCGAAGGTGCAGTAGAAATATCTCTGGATGTTGAGAAGTTCAGTTATTTTATGAATGTGGTTTTGACTTTTTCGGGGACATTGACCGTCACATGCGACCGCTGTCTGGAAGACATTGATATTCCGGTTGAAGACGAATATCTGTTATCGGTCAGATTTGGAGATGCTCCCGAAGAACCGGAAACCGAAAGCCCCAACGAAGATGTAATATACGTAAATGCGGAAGACGAGGAAATAGACCTCGCAGTTTATGTTTACGAAAGCATCTGTTTGGCGTTGCCGATACAGAGGGTACACGGAGACGACGACAATGGTAACAGTCTCTGCAATCCAGTGATGCTCAAGTATATAATTAATAATTAGAATTAATGATTTTTTTAACATTTTAAATATAATAAATAATGGCACATCCAAAACACAGAACGTCGAAACAAAGAAAACACAAACGTAGAACTCATTATAAGGCAGAAGTTCCGACACTTGCTTCATGTTCGAATTGCGGTTCAGCGGTTCTTTATCACCGAGTATGTCCCGAATGCGGATACTATCGCGGACGGTTGATTATCGATAAAGGCGCTGAATTATAGTATTTTATAACACAAATAGCAATGAAAATCGGGCTTGATGTAATGGGAGGAGATTTCGCTCCAAAAAATGAAGTGCTTGGAGCGATTGAGGCATTGTCGGAACTGCAAGGCGGTTCGGAAATGATTCTTTTCGGCGATAAAACGCAGATTGAAGCCGTTTGTAAGGAAAAAGGCTTTGACGCCGCCGGATTTCAGATAGTTCACACTACCGAAGTGATTGGTATGCACGATCATCCGGCAAGAGCGTTTGCTCAGAAACCAAATTCAAGTATGGTTACCGGGTTCAAATATTTGTCCGCAGGGTATATCGACGGCTTTGCCAGTCCCGGCAATACCGGAGCAATGATGGCAGGAGTGATGTACACCGTCAAAACCATTGAAGGCATTTTGCGACCGTGCATTTCCTGTTTTTATCCGATTATCGACGGTCGATGGGGGCTGCTCCTCGACGTCGGGCTGAACGCCGACTGCAAACCCGAAAACCTTTATCAGTATGCCATACTCGGCTCGCTGTATGCAAAAGGCGCTTTGGGAGCGACAAATCCCAGAGTGGCGCTACTCAATATCGGCGAGGAAGAAACAAAAGGAAATATCGTTGCCAAAGCTGCTTACGAAATGATGAAAGGCACAAAGGATTTCAATTTCGTAGGCAACCTCGAAGGTAACGAACTGATGACCGGCGAAAAAGCGGACGTCGTCGTTTGCGACGGATTCGTTGGGAACGTGATACTGAAGACGGCGGAAAGTTTCTACCGTCTGGCGGCATATCAGGGAATCGAAACAGACTTTTTCAATAGATTGAACTACGAATTTCATGGCGGAACGCCTGTACTCGGTGTGAACGCTCCGGTGATAATCGGACATGGCAGCTCATCGCCAAAGGCTATTAAGAACATGATTCTCAATACCGAAAAAACTGTCAGGGCAAAAATGCTCGACAGAGTGAAGGACATTTTCAAAAATTCAAGTTTCACTAAAAATGATAATTCATTATAAATTAAGAAAAAGAACAGCATGAGTAATACCCGAATAAGGGCAGCCATAACAGGCGTTGCCGGATATCTCCCCGATTACATACTTACCAATGAAGAACTTACTCGAATGGTCGATACAAGCGACGAATGGATCATGACCAGAGTGGGAATACGTGAACGTCATATCCTCAAAGACGAGAATAAAGCGACCTCGGACATGGCTGTCGAAGCTGTAAAACGTTTGTTCGAAAAAACGGGAACAAAACCGGAAGAGGTCGATTTGCTCGTATGGAGCGGAGTAACGCCCGACATGCCGTTTCCGGCAACTGCAAATATCATTTCCGAAAAACTCGGCGTCAAAAATGCGTTCAGTTT
>JAISXV010000234.1 GCA_031270335.1 Prevotellaceae bacterium
GCTGCTCCGCCGGAGTAACTGTTTGAGACGCTGGAATACCATTGCCACGTCAGTGTTCCGCCGTCGGTGATTGCGTTGGCTGCGACTGTCAGAGGCGTTGCCGTTGCGCCGAGCGTGTAGTCTGCCGATTGCGGGTCTGTGGTGATGACCGGCGTTTCGGCGTCGGTCGTCTGACCATCCTGCTTAACAGTGACAGTCAAAGATTCGGAGCCGTCGCTGACCGTAACTGTTGCGTTGCGCGCTTCGCCGGCGTTTGCCGTGACGGTAACGCTGACAGAATCGTTATTGACGCCTGCAGCAGGCGAGACAGCAACCCAGGATTCGGAACCGGCAACTGTCCAACTGACATTGGATTTGACAGCAAACTTTTGTACGCCGCCGGCAACGGGATAGTTGAGCGTTGCGGGAGATACCGAACGAAGACCGCTTGACGATTCCAATCGTAAAATCGGATAGCCGCTGTTGATATTGGGCGTCGCATCTATTTTCCATAAATCTTCGGGCAAAACCTCGTTGAGAGAATCAACGATATCGGGATGCCGGAGTTGTGCAACGGTTTGGGCTTCGGGATATGCCGTAAATGCGGCGATGGGTTGCGCCCATGCTCCGGTTGCAGGAATATCTTTGTTAATATCTTCGTCCGTATCTTTCAAATAATACACTTTCGTAAAGACGGGTGAATATACCGGCGCGGGCCAGTAACCGCTTCGGGTATTATAAACGTATCCGGCTATGCCGCCAACATTGGCAACGCTTCCTGTTACGATTTTACCGGCATTGTAGGACGAAATAATGCCGTAATTATTGGAAACGCAATGATAACCGACTAATCCGCCAACCGTTGAACCGGCGTCATCGACTTTGATTTCGCCCGTGTTGTAGCAAGTCGCAATCGTATCCGTATAGAGATAACCGGCAATGCCGCCGGCGCGAACACCGGAGCCGGTTGCCGTGATACTTCCCATATTGTAGTTTTCATGTAACTGACCTGTTCGATAAGAATACAAGTTGTTGGGTTCTCCGCCGGTTCCGATAATTCCTCCGACAGCGCCGCTGCCCGTGAGCAGGATGTCGCCGGTATTGTAACTGTGCCGGATACTGCCGCTCTGACTGTACGAGGTACCGGGAATCGACCCTTGTGTCAGGTATCCGGTAATACCGCCAACATTGACTGCGCCGGTAACTTTCCCGGAATTGGATACGCTGTCTGTCGAGGAGCCTGTTGTTCCGGCTATGCCGCCGACATTTTCTACTCCGCTGATTTCTGCTTTATTGGAAGATAATTGCAGATGAGCGTTTGAATATCCGGTTATTCCTCCTACATTTTTTTGTCCGTTTACAATTGCTTCGTTTACACAGTGGGATATACTGTAGCCCGAACTGCCTGTCAGTCCCCCAACATTTTCGACGCCGGATATGACTCCCGAAACATAACAACTGTCAATCCTGCTGATGCGGCTTTTAAACCCTGTTGACGCGTATCCCGCAATCGCTCCGACGCCATTATATCCTCTGATATTGACATTTTCGAGCCGCAGGTTTGAGATTCTGGAATCCCATCCATAATCAAATCCACCGGTATTGCGACTACTGCTCACACTCTCGAACAGACCTACGCCGTCGAGCGAATCGCCCCGGATAGTCAGGTTTCGGATAGCGTGTCCCTTACCGTTCAACGAGCCTGCAAAATTCAAGATAGAGTAAAAATTGCCTTCGGTAAGGCTGAAATCGTGTTGGCTTTCAAGCGTGATATCGTTCATCAACTCAAAACTGCTGCTGTTGGCGTAGCGCATCAGGTGAACATGTTCGGGCGTATAGAGTTGGAAAATCTTGCCGCCATTTCCGTCCGAAATGCCTGTGATACCCGTATTCAGACTTAATGTATTGGTACTGTTAGAGGGATTGACGTGATATGATTGTTGCGTTGCATCGGCATAATCGCCCAGTTTCACGCTGTAATCGCCTTCGGGCAATTTCATATTGGAATAATAGCCTGACGATTTGGTATTGAAGCGTATTCCGTCTATTTCTACCGGAACGCCGAAGGGCGTAATGTTCAGGAATACGGTATATACAGGCGCATCGCCGCCTTCCGGCTCATAGTAAGCGGGAATGTCTCCCGACACGTAATGCCAGTGATGATCGCCAAGCGAACTGAACGAATTGTGGATAGCCACGTTCATGGCATTTACAACTACAGCCGATTTCATCTGTTCTTCCGTAATTCCCTGCGCGCCTTCTTCTATTTCGATAACTTTATGGTCTTCGCTATGCACTTTTTCCTTGATGTAGAAACTGCCGCTCGATGTATATTTTCCGGGAGAAATGCCGCCAACGTTGCGTTTGCCGGTTACTTCGCCAATATTAAAACATCCTGCTATCTGGGGAGAGGGATAAGAACCGGAAGCGCCGCTGCCTGCGTTTCCCCAGTAAACAGTTGAATAGGCGCTTACAGCGTAAGTAATGCCACCCACAAATTCTTCTCCGGTAATGTTTCCCGTATTATAGGATCCCGAAGGTTTGCCGCCTCCCAATCCGCTAACGTATTTTCTTCCCGTTACATTTCCTTCGTTAAAACATCGGGTACCGCCTCCCAAACCGGAAACGTAGTCACATTCCGGAGCATAAACCGTTCCCGAGTTGCGGCAATCGGAAGTATGGGTTCCTCCAGTTAATCCGCTAATATTGGAACCGCCGGAAGTACCGATTATGTTGCCTTCGTTTACACAATTCTCGACATGGCTTTCAATACCATAACTGCTGCTGATTCGCCCGGCAATTCCGCTGACATCCGATCTGCCTGTAATTGTTCCTTTATTCGTACAATTCCGGATAAAATTATTCGCCACTATCTCGCCCGCAATGCCGCCGACGTACATTGAACCGGATACCACCGTACCGTCAAATGAACAGTTTTCGACGGTTCCGGTCAGCGAGCCGGCAAATCCGCCGACATAATATAAACTGCTCTTGATATCGGCATTTTCGATGGACAGGTTACGGATACTGCCAATGAAATAGCCGAACAGCCCGACATAAGTACGGGTTTGTTCGATTTTCAGTCCGGTAATTTTTTTGTTATTGCCTTCTACGTCGCCGGCAAAAGCCGCAGAAAAACCTTCTCCTCCAATCGGATCGAAATTACCCGTTGCCTCGCCGTTGTAATCGTCGTTTCCGAAATCCAAATCGTTTTCTAATCGCCAAAAGCGTTTCAGTCGGATGTAATTACGCATTTTATTCAAATCCGGTATGCTTGTAATCAGGAAAGGATTGTCGGCAGTTTCGCCTTTGTAGTCGATTGTTCCGCCATTCCACCATACGTGAACAGGAAAACCGTTGTTATCGCTGTTCCCCGCTTTCCAGTAACTGATGAGAAACGGAGCGTTCAGCGTGTCGATAAACGCCGCCGCTTTCATTTCCGTTTCGGACAACTGCGTACCGTTTCCTCCGCCGCTTCCGGTCAGATAGTAACAGTTAGTCACAACAGACGAACTGACGTATCCAACGATTGCGCCCACATTGGATCCGGATTTTCCCGAAACATTTCCGATATTGTAACAACTGTGAATACTGCCGTTCGTTACGGACCTTGCGATACCGCCTGCTCCTCCATTCGGATTGCTGACGGTCGCCGCATTGTAACAGGCATTGATACTGCCACCACTGTTGTGACCGACAATACCTCCTGCATAAGCGCCCGTAGCGGTAATCGTTCCCGAAACAAAACAGGCAGTGATTTCGCCGACGCTGATACCGGCAATACCGCCCACATTAGAATAGGAACTGGTAATACTGCAATTGACTAATCCCAGATTCCGGACGTAACAATCGCTGTAAATCTCTTCAAATAATCCTGTATAACTGCCGGAACCGGTTTTTTCGATAACCAGCCCGCTGATTGTTTTCCCGTTACCGTCGAAAGAGCTGTAAGAGAAATAGCGAACCGGCTCAAAATTACCCGGCGCCTCAGCGTTCAGGTCGTCGGAAGCGGAAAATGTCAAGTCGTTCATTAACTTGTAGAACACCGGCGCATTACTGTTTCCCGTATGGTTTCGTACAGAGTCGAGTTGCGCAAGAGTAGTGATTTGCCATGGGTCGTCTTCAGTACCCGTCCCGCCGGCAAACTGTGCATGAGCCGTCAAACATACGGCTGTCATTGCAATCAAAAATCCAAAAACATTTTTAATAATAACATTCATAATCTTATAAATTTAATTTTTAATTAATACTTATGCCAAAAACATTTTATATTTTAAAGCGCAAATGTATATCGAATTTCCACAGATTGTTCCCCAAAAACCGACTTTTTTATGAACATGCCCCCGGAGTACACAAACACCCCGTTTTTATACATGAACGTATGATGAACGATGAACTATGAACGATGAATTATGAACGCTGACGCACGAATTTTTGCGGAAAATCGTTATTAATGTGGCAAAATCTGATTAGGATTAGTAGGATTAAAAGATTGATAGGATTTCCTTCGGGACAGAAGAAAATTTCTCTCTAAACAAAAATAAATTTCTCTCTAAATAGAAATAAATTTCTCTCTAAACAAAAATAAATTTCTCTCTAAACAAAAATAAATTTCTCTCTAAATAGAAATAAATTTATCTCTGACGGGTGAGAAAAGATATGAAGTCTAATTATTTTTTAAATAGGTGATACTATGAAATATAGAATTGTAAAAAAGGATAATCCCTCTAACTCGAAATCCTACTAATCCTAACCCGGACAAGCCGGAACCAAAGAGGGAAAATAGGACAGAGAACGATCCGTCATTGCGGGCTTGACCCGCAATCCCCTTTGTGCAGAGGATTCTGAAACAAGTTCAGAATGACGGACTGTGGACTTTTGCCAAAGTTTGATGCAATTTGAAAAGTTAGATACTAATCAATTTTTGATTAACAATGAACGATGAACGATGAATTATGAACGCTGACGCACGATTTTTTGCGGAAATCGCCATTAATGTACGAATTTTGTCGTGCTTTATTTACCTTATTATGTGCTTACTGTTTCCTGCAATACAGTTATTCCGTTAGCGGAAACATTGACGTTATAGAACTTGTCGGTAAGTGATTTGAGGATGCAGACGTGTTGTTTTGCATTGATTTTGTAGATATATTTCCTGTTGATAAGATGTCTTTTGCCTGCCCTGACAAATAATCCCGCGGGTAACAGACGGGGTTCAACATCGCCCAGCCGTTCGAAGACAGGCTCTTCGGAATATTTGGCGGTAAAGAGTTTGCAGTAGTTTCCGTCGGCTTCGATATAGACAATGTCGTCTGCTTTGAGTATCAATGTCGAGTTGAAAGTGTGAAACGAATAAGTCTGTTCGAGGACTTTTTCGCCGCCTGTTTTGCGTGCTTTGTCCTTCATTCGTGTAATGGCTTTTGCCAAATCGACTATGCTCACCGGTTTCAGCAGATAGTCCACAGCCTGAAATCTGAGCGCTTTAAGCATGTAACCGGAATCGTTGTATGCGGTGGTGAAGATGACGTACGGCAATTCTTCCATGCTTGTCTGCAACTGTTCGAGCAGCCACAGCGAATCGTTGTCCGACAGCCGGATATCCAAAAACAGCACATCGGGTTTGATTTTCAATATCATCTCCATAGCGGAAACAGTGTCGCCGCAGGAATCCACAACTTCAATGTCAGGATGATATTCGTTGAGTTTCTGTATCAAACTCAACCTCGGCAACATTTCGTCTTCAACTATTATGGCTCTGTATGTTTTCATAGCTGTTTGGACGCTTTACGTTTTTTTTCTTTTTTGACATTTCTTTACACAATTACGCTGCAAAGATATAACTTTTTATTGATATACATAACTGTCTTTCTTAATAATTCAAACCAAAAGCCCACAAAGGCACAATATTTTTATAGCCATATTCTATATTATCTTTCACGACAAAAGCGTTTGGCGTATCTTTTATTTGTTCCTGCGTTTTGTTTTTGCCG
>JAISXV010000245.1 GCA_031270335.1 Prevotellaceae bacterium
GGTCTTGAATAATAAAAAAATAATAGAATGGGAGCAGCAATAAAAAAGGTGTACGATAAAATTACGTTTGTCACACAGGACGAAGATGAATTGCGTATTTATCAGATGCGCGAAAAGGCAATTTATGACTACAATAGCGGCATGCGTGCTGCCGAACTAAAAGGATTGCAGGAAGGTGAAAAACGAGGATTGCAAAAAGGTGAAAAACGAGGATTGCAAAAGGGATTACAGGAAAGTGAAAAACGAGTAAAAGCTCTGTTTGTGATAAATTTGCAGCAGTTAGGATTCTCTTTGGAGGAAATATCCAAATACACTACGTTAACTGCGGAAGAAGTAGCTCAAATTCTTAAAGAACAAAATTTTACATAATATTAAAAGAACAAGAAACATGAATAAATCTAAATTTTTATTATCGTTGATTGCATTGTTTACAATAAATGCAGTTTTCATTTCATTTTCGTGCAATTCGATGCCGTCGTTGCAAAAGAAAGTATATGTAACGGGGTTAACGTGCGAATATTTGGTCAATCCGCTTGGGATAGACATTGAACAGCCGCGTTTGTCGTGGAAGATAGAACAAACCGCTGACGCTCCTAAAAACCAGATACAGACAGCATACCGGATTCTGGTTGCCTCGTCGCCCGAAGCGCTGGCAAACAATCGAGGAGACGTCTGGGACAGCGGAAAAGTCCCTTCAAACCGGTCGATACAAGTAACTTACGAAGGGTCGCATCTGAAAAGTATGCAACGCTACTGGTGGAAAGTGAAAATCTGGAGCGCCAACTCCGGCGAATCCGAATGGAGCGAATCGGCGTATTGGGTAACCGGCGTCATGCAACCGTTTGAATGGCAGGCGCGATGGATAGGCGACAAACCCGATACTGCGTTAAGAAACTACAAATCGTACGTCGAAAATAATCACAAATCAAAGGATTTCAATGATAATTACTGGAAAAATCCGCCTTATACTCCTTCGCCGCTGCTTCGCAAATCGTTTGCCGTAAACAAACAGCCGAAACAGGCTTTTCTATACGTCTCGGCATTAGGTTATTACGAGATATGGCTCAACGGAAAACGTGTCGGCGACCAGTTGCAGGCGCCCGAATGGACAAACTATTTCAATCGACTGCAATATCAGACTTTTGACCTCAGCGAACAACTCGAAAAAGGCGAAAATGTGCTTGCCGCAACACTTTCCGACGGTTGGTGTCTCGGACGTATGGGCGGAATAAAATGGAATTACTGTTTTCCGCATCGTGGATTTTACGCTCTCGACCGCAGGTTAATCGCCCAGTTAACAGTAGTTTACGATGACGGTTCCAACGATGTGTTTGTTACCGACGGTTCGTGGAAAATCAATACCGACGGTTATATCCGGCGCGCCGACAATTTTACCGGACAAACCATCGATGCCCGTAAAATCATTCCGGGCTGGGATAAACCCGGGTTCGATGACGCCGCATGGGATAATGTCTATGAAGATCACAGAGTTGATCGAAATCTTGTATCGCAGAAAAATGAGCCGATACGCGTGCATAGTGAACTGAAACCGGTAGAAATCAAACCGTATAACGGCAAATATACAGTCAATTTCGGACAAAATATCGCCGGACATTGCGCTCTGAAAATCAAGGGAAAAAAGGGCGCTGTCGTTACTATACGTCATGGCGAATGGCTCAAAGAAGACGGCAGTCTGTACACCGAAAGTCTTGGACACGCTCTGGCTGTGGACACTTTTGTCCTGTCGGGAAACGACGACTATTTCGACCCTGCATTTACTTATCACGGTTTCCAATACGCTGAAGTTTCGGGACTTGACGCACCGCTGACAGCCGACATGATTACTGCCAAAGCTGTTTCGTCCGACCCGCCGATTACAGGAACGTTCGAATGTTCGAATCCCAAACTCAATCAACTGTACAAGAATATTGTATGGACGCAACGAAATAATATGTACAGCGTTATGCATGATAATCCGTCGCGTGACGAACGGACAGCCGCAGTCGGCGATGTGCTTATTTTTTGTCAAAGTAGCATGTTCAACATGAACATGGCGGCATTTTACACAAAATATTCGCATGACATGAACGAAAACGCTTATAACGGACAGTTTTTTTCGATGGTACCTTCGCTGGAGTACGAAAATTTCTGGAACGGCTGGATTGGCGCGCCCGGATGGGCTGAAGGCGCAATGGTGATATCCTGGCGGATGTATCAGAATTACGCCGACGTCAACACAATGAAAACACTCTATTCCGCTATGAAAAAGCATATTGACGCCGTAGAAAGAGAAAATCCCGAATTGATATGGAAAATACGCCACAATCATAACGGCGACTGGCTGAACGCAAATACCATTGCCAATCCACCCGAATCGGACTATAACACAAAGCGTGGCGGAATCAACGACGACCTTTTCGCCACAGCCTTTTTCGCTTACAGCGCTCAAATTGTAGCCGATATCGCCGGCACGATTGGATATGTCTCCGATGCAGAACATTACGGTAAATTAGCCCGCAAAATACGGGAAAAAATCATCGCTCTGTACATCAAAGACGACGGTTATATCGAAGGCAATACTCAGGGAACGTACGCGCTCGCCCTGAATTTCGGCTTGATTCCTGATAATCTGCGTGAAAAAGCGTTTGCACACATGCTGAAATGTATCGAAGAATATGATTACCGGATTTCGACAGGTTTCATCACCACGCCCTTGATGATGGAGGAACTTGTGCGTTACGGACGTACGGATATTGCTTACCGGCTGCTCGAATCGGAACGTTTTCCTTCGTGGCTGTTTCAGGTAAATACCGGAGCGACAACAATATGGGAACGTTGGGACGCCGTAGTTCCGGGACGTGGTATTCAAGAATCGACAATGAATTCGTTAGACCATGTGGCTTTCGGTTCGGTCAGCGAATGGATGTTCAGACATGTCCTTGGCATCAATCCCGACGAAAAACATCCGGGGTATGAGCATTTTACGATTCATCCCCGTCCGGGCGGCTCGCTGACCTGGGCTAAAGGTTCGTACAATTCCATCAAAGGTGAAATCGTTTCGGACTGGAAAATCGAAAACGGCGTGTTTACTCTGAAAGTGAAAATCCCTGCAAACACAACAGCAACAATAGTTTTACCGACAAAAGGCGCTGTCGAAACAGGTTCGGGTGAATATACTTTTACGGATAAATTAAATTCCGATTAAGATTCTTAATCGCCGTTTGCCAGATTCCATATTAGCGAGAACATGAATCTGTTGCGTTTCCACATAGCGTTGAAATCAATCAGTTTCACTTCGTCTCTCGGAGTGTGATAATCCTCGTGCAGCCCACTTGTCAGCACTATTGAAGGAATATTGTTTCTGGCAAAATTATAATGATCGGAACGATTAAACAGCGAGTTATGGTCTTTGGTATTAAGCACAATACTGTCGCTGTTCGATTTACCGGCAATTTCAAGTAAATCGCCGTTTGTCTTTTCATCGTTTACAATATAGATATAATTTCCTTTTGTCGATTCGTATTTATTATCAATACGTCCTACCATATCGACGTTAATACACGCTTTGGCGTCGGTCAATGGAAATACCGGATGATGAACATAATAGTTCGAACCGATAAGTCCCATTTCTTCAGCGGCAAAAAACAGGAAAACAACAGAACGTCGCAACCCGTTACCTTCGTTTTTCGCTTTCGCCAATAACCGCGCAATTTCGAGGACGCTCGACACTCCGGAAGCGTTATCGTCGGCTCCATTGTAGATTTCTTCGTTGATGATTCCTACATGGTCGTGATGCGCCGACAGGATAACATATTCATTTTTAAGGTCTGAACCTTCGATGATTCCGACAATATTGCTTACGTTTGTTTTATGGTATATCACATTTCCATGAATTTCGGCAGAAGTTTTTAAGGTGAAAACTTTGGACTTCCCGCTTTTTTCGACCTCGCCGGTGATTTCTTTGAGCGTTTTCCCTGTCGATTTAAGCAGTTGATCTGCCAGATTTACGCTGATATTAACCCTGTTGTACTTATAGTTACTTTCGGGCGGAGTAAAAAACAACCTTTCGGACACTACCGAAGACACAGGTTTGAACGTTGGGAAAATATTGATGACCGTCGCAGGATTCAGACTGTCAAGAAAATGGGACGGCGTATCGTTTAATTTCATTATCACTTTGCCTTCAATATTGTCCAATTTTATACCGGCAGTCTCCGTTCCCGACACTATAAATATTATTTCATTGATTTTAAGTACAGTATCCTGATAATATGAGTTTTCGTATTTATAATCGTCAGGGAAATCAACATTATCAACTGTAAACTGTTTTTTGGCAACATTGAAACTTTTTATTTGATTGATACTCTGAAAATAAGAATTGTTATTGCCGGGTTTTACGCCATATAAATCCAGACAGGCAACAATATATTCCTGTGCAATTTCGCCCCCCTGTTTGCCGGTTCCTCTGCCCTCAAACTCGTCGGACGCTAATGTTGAAAGTGTTATTCGTATTTTTACGGAATCGATTTGTTCTACATACTTCGATATTTCCGGTTTTTGAGCAAATATTCCACAGGAAACTGTGAATAATATCGCTAATAATAGTGTGTGTTTGATATACTTAACCATAATAATAATACTTTTATTCCAGCGTCAAATGTACATGAAATATTTTAAATTTTGTTAAAACATCAACTTTTTTAATAACAGTTAAAAAATATGTTTACCTTTGCGAAATATTTGGGAAAAATTATGATGATACAATTGAAAAATATTTTTGATACTTGCATAAGTTTAAAATCTTTTATAGCAGTTTTGTTTAGGCGCAGTCTATTGAACCTCATATTTTTATCAATGTTCGTTTTATCGGGCAGGGCGCAGAATGTTACTATTACGCCGGGCGGTAATCCGGCGTCGGTAGTTGTCATGGGCGATTCGCTTGTGTTTTCGACCGGACTTCTGTCGGACGCAACAATCAATGATGCCGAACTGGAAATCGAAGTCCCTGCCGGGTTCGAGTTGCTTGTTTCGACGCCGAATTTCATATCCGGCAGTCTCTCCGGCGACAAAAGGACAGGACGTGTACTTGTCGCTTCATTGTTGCAGAACAGCCTCCTTACCTTGACAGTGTACGTCAAAGCGCTATGCGACGCAGAAACCGCTACGACATTGGCTGACCGGAAAATAAAATACAGTTTCTATCTCTCGTCATCGGCGACAACGCCTTTGATCTCTGAAACCATCAACAATGGAATACAGAATTTCAATTATCCTATCCTGAACATTGCCTATCCTCCGGCTGCCGTAGTTACGCTTGGAGCCGATTATGAGCGGACTTTCACCGTCATCCAAACCAGAAACTACTCGCATGTCAACAACATGCAAGTCGTTGCCCTCTGCGACACCTCGGGCTTCTACATTTCAAAAGTAGAAGTGCGACGCAATGCAAGTAAACCATGGACAGAAGTCGCAGTAGAAAAGAAACTCGGCGAATACCGCTATCGCATTAAACGTGACGAGGTTTTCACGCCGACGAACGGATACCCAAACCTGCAACTCGGGTACTACGACACCCTGCTGATTCGCGAAACCGTGAGCTTGCGCAAATGCGACAAAGGCAGTGTTAATTACAGCGTTTCGTATGGCGATAGCGTTACGTTTTGCTCGCCCGCAGCATCAACAGGAAATGTTACTTATTCGCAACCCGTTTATTCATATACTCCCGATATATATAATTCCATATGCTACCCTCCGGGAGGACCTGCAAGCGACGGACGTTTTGTTACCCGTGTACTCAACAATTCGACGCAAGCTGAAGCCATAATGCACGATTTGTATGTGGGCTGTACTGGCATGAACAATTACGATTCCAAATCGGCATACTTTACAGACGATTTGGGAAATCCGATATTATACAACGGTAATATCGTTTATCTATCCATGACAGGGAGCGGCGCTTCATACAATGTTACGTTCAACAATTTAAACGACCCTGCCATGAAAACCTATTACGAAGCGCGAGGGTTACGCGATCTGGACGGCGACGGGATATACAACGATTTGCCGAAAGACTCCAGTTTTTATTTTACAATAC
>JAISXV010000216.1 GCA_031270335.1 Prevotellaceae bacterium
CATGTAAATAACATGAATATCCATGAAAATAAATATGAAGAAAGTATTTTTAGCCATTTTGGTCCTGACTTCGACAATGCGTCACCCAAAAAATTATTCCAAAAATTTTGGTCAAACAACTAATTAAGAAAATCCGATTCCCTGCGCAGGACGCGTAGAGACGCGTAAAGACGCAAAATTTTGCGTCTCTACAACAACAAAATAACCCCGTGCAAGCCGAAGGCGCAGCTCGGGGTATATGTCGTCAAATGCGTTTCAAACTTGACAAATTGCTGAAATCTTGATCAATTTTTCAATCGTTTCCACTGTTCTTTTATGTTTTTGAAAGTGATTCGTCTATTGAGCGTTGCCCGTCCAATCTTCATTGAATTGCCCTTGATATACAAGGGGAAAGAGAGGGCGTTTTTTCCCGGCTCTAATGTGCTGAATCGCAAATCGTGCATAAACATTTGCCCGTTTATTGTATCAACGGAATACCAGCCTTGTGTAAACTGTTTTAATTTTCGCAAATCCCCGTGATAAATGAAATCTATTTCCATTGGTCGATTTTTCTTTATATAATCGAATTTTGTACGTTCTTTCCAGAATCCGTCGAAAACTCCGATATGAAATCCGTCTTTGGTTTCGGCAACCACTCTCCATGCAAAAGGCGACAGTGGCAAAGGCGATGATATTACGCGAGTAGAGTAAATGCGATTTTTCGAAAGTTGTATTTCGGCATTGAGTTCAACTTGCAATTTGCAAGTGGTTATCAATAATATATAAAACACCGGCAACATTAAAGACATTAGCGCTATAATATTTTTTATGAAGTGATTTTTGATAATGAAGACAAAAACTATTGTTAGCGACAATGCAATTGTAAGATACACTAAATCAAAAACATTTACTACATCGTACGATATTCTTTCATGTGAGAACGGTTCGAAAATTCCTGTGCCATAAGTATTGAATATGTCAAGCAAGATATGTGATCCCCATGCAATTACAGCTATCCATAACCATTCGACATAAGTATATCTGTCGCCTTTGTATATTCGATTAATCAACAATGCAAGCAGAGGTGCACACACTGCCCACAATAGAAGCGAATGAGAAATCCCGCGATGAAAAAGCATCGAGTTTTCCGGCGAGATAAAAGGTTGAAAAATAACATCCAAATCAGGAATATTGGCAATTATTGCCCCCCAAATCAAGGGACGGAATCTGGGTTGTTGATATTCTTCCGAAAATAACTGTCCGACAGCAACACCTGTTAATATATGAGTTAACGTATCCATAATAAAATATTATTAAATTTTTTCCAAATAATTTTCCGGTATATAAGTTGTTGCCAGCGAAAATATACCTTCCAGCCGTACAACCACTCGTTTATGTCTTCGAAAACGAATCAACTCACCTTCGATGCCGGTGAAATCGCCTTTAATCACCCGCACACGGTCGCCGCGTCTCAGGTTGAGATTGGATATTCGCATTATTGAGTCCGAAAAATCGAGCAAAAACATGAAATCCTCCATCTGTTTGTCGGGAATGACTTGAATTTCTTTCTTTTCGCTATTATATATGTACGACATGCTGAATCCAGAATCGTAGGGAATCGACAAGGCTGTTGTGAAATCGGTATTGACGAAAACAATACATGAGATTACAGGTTTTTCTTTCTGTATCCTCTTTCCATTCTGTTCTCTGAAGACTGTTCGAAATGGAATAAAATGTTTTATTTCTTTCATTTCCAAAAAATTCTTTATCATCTTTTCTGTCCGGAACTTTACCCGTGCTGCATACCAATGAGCAATTTCATATTCCATGAATTATCATCATTTTTATTAAAAATTACCGCGCAAAAGTACAAAAAATATTTTTATTCTTTCGCACTCCATCCGAAATCGACATATTCCCAGGTGAAATCACCTGATTTGTCGGCTTCAACAATCAGGAAACCCATGTCGGTTCCATGAAACGGACCGCTCCACCAGCCTGCGCAAACTGCTCCGGCGGTGATATAACGGACATTTTGCAAAAATATTTCTTCGTATATATGCTGGTGTCCCTGTAAAACAAGTTTCAGATTGTGATTTTCGAATGTTTTCAACAATTCTTTAAAGTTCATTATCACATCGACAAACACATACTTTCCATCGACAACAGGATAGTATAACGAATACACGGGAACGTGTGTTGAAACCACAATCGGCGTGGAAGCGGAAACCTTCGACAATTCGTTTTTCAACCATTCCATCTGTTTTTCACCAACATAGAACCCGTCTTTGCCTGCTACATCCTGAACGGAATTGAGAATGAAAAACCGCACCCCTTTTTCCTCAAAAGTATAGTACGATTCCTTAAAATACTCTTTAAATATCTCATCGCCTTCGACATAGCCATTGTCTTTGTCGTAATAGCGGTCGTGATTGCCGATTGTAAGATAATACCGCAGTTTTGTTTCGTCGACCGTTTGTTTGAAAACACGGTACATACTGTCGGTCTGCCGTTTAGACACTTTGTAAGATATTCCGCTGATATCAACAAGGTCGCCGCCTAAAATGACAAAATCGGCATTTGATTCCTTCATTTTGTTCAATGCCTGTTTAAAACCGTTATGCCGGTCTCTGCTGTTATGAATGGTCTGATGCACATCGGTACCAAAAATAAACCGCACTTTTTCCTGATTTTGCTGTGCCGACGCCGAAAAAAAATAAAGCGCCAATAATAAACACAAAAAACTTTTCTTATTCATACTCATTTACTTATTACTTATTATTTATTACTTATTAATTGCTAATTATTAATTATTAATTGTTAATTATTGATTATATCTTTCAAATTTACCTTTTGTTTCCTGATATTCAGTTTGTCGAGCGACATTTTGCTCTCATTTCCCGTGAGAATAAATATCACCGGACGACCTTTGATAAAATCTTCGTGAAATTTGCCTATTGATTCCATATTGAACAGATTGATACTGTCGTAACGGGTTTTGCGCAAATCTTCGCTATAGCCCTGTTCGACTAAGGAATATCCATACGAAGGAATCTCTCGAAACGATGGTCGTGAGGTGTTTATCGATTCTTTGAACGATTTTTTCAACACCTCGGTCAATTCCGGTTTTCGTGGGAACTGTTTCACTAAACTGTAGGCAAGTACCACAGCTTCAACGGTTTTATCCGCCTGCGTCGCCAACACGCCGTACATAAATCCTTTAAATCCCGGATATATCCTGCTCGGGAAAGAATATCGTGCCGAAGCGGAGTACGACAGTGAACGTAACTCCCTTATTTCGTGGAACATTATCGACGACATCCCTTCGCCGAAGTACTGATTGAAAAACGCAGTCATCAGAATATCGTTTTCGTTGCCCGCCTTTCCCGGAACGTAAAACAGTGTATGTGTCTGATTTGCTTTTTTATAGTCGAAGAGAGAAATCATATCGGAATCATAGTCTCGAATCTCAAAGAACGATTTATCAGCCGGTTGCACATTTTCATGAAACTTAATCCGGTTTCCGACAGTTTCTTTTACCTTGTCGAAAGCGATTTTACCCACGTAAGTAATTGTAGTTTCGTGGTTTTGCGCTTTCCGGAAAGAGTTGACAATATCTTCTGATTTCAGTTTTTTCACTTCTTTCAGCGACACACGATTGATATACGGAGAATGTTCGCCCATAATCACGTAATTCAGATGTGCTTCCGCCAGAATGGTATGGTCTTTCTGTTCGATTTTGTTGCGCTCCTTGATGCTCTGGAACATTTTCGTCATTTGTGCATCGTCGGCTTTGATATTCAGGAGATAATCGTTGAGTAGCGACATGGTTTCGTCAAAATTGGCGTCGAAGCCATCAACATGCAAAACGACTGAGGTTCTGCTCGATGTGAAATAATATGACGCTCCGAGTTTCTGCATTGCCGAACGAAATTCGCCGACGGTTTTCGATTTGGTGCCGAGTTCGTTGAAATGTTCCGGAATCAGTTCGACGAGTTTGTCTTTGTTTTTTCCGTAATCGAATTTGATTTTGAGCGTAAAGACGTCGTTTACAGGATTGTTACCCGTAACTAAATGTACATTTTTCTGCAAATCGCCATAACGAAAATCTTTTTCGAAATCGACAAACGAAGGCGCTTGTGGTTTAGTCTCGAATTGATCCAGTTCGTCGGCAAAGACGGATTGCTTATCGATATTTTTGGACGTCAATGCTTTGTATGGCGGTTTCTTGATTTTTTCCGCTTTTCCCGAAAATCCGGTTTTGTTATAGAACACTAACCTGTTGTCGATGAAGTATTTGTTTGCCGCATCGACGATGTCCTGCTTTGTAATTGTCTGATACTTATTTGTTGCGGCTACATATTCGTCCCAGGATTTCCCGCACGAAAACAGCGAAACCAGCAAGTTGCCGAAATCTTCTTTGTTTTCCATAATCCTCGCTTTGTCCTTGACAAACGAAATCCGCAATGCTTCAACGAGTTCGTCGCTGAAATTGCCTGATTTCAACTGTGAAATGACGTTCATTGTTTCGGCTTCGGCTTTTTTCAACGACCGCATCAGTTTGGGAACGAAAACTACCACAATTGCGCCCATATCATTGAGCGACAACTGTTGAGCCATCGAAAGCATCAGTTTGTTGTCAACCCTCAGACGGTCGAGTAAACCCGTCTGCGACTCATTCGACAGGATACTCAGACAGTAATTCAGAGCGATTTCGTCGGGATGCCCTGCGGGAATACTTCTGTAACAGACAATTCCGGCTTTAATCGGAATATACCTGCCCGAATAAAATTCCCTGACTTTAAATGGATCTTCCCGGTATTTATCTGCCGGAAATTCAGGAGCTTTACCGGCTGGCAAAATCCCGAATGTCTCTTTTATATAAGGTATAACTTCGTCGGCAACAAAATCGCCGACAAGGATAAGTCCCATATTTCCTGCAACATAATATTCTTTGTAGAACTTCGTCATTTTGTTTATCGACGGGGTTTTCAGGTCTTTGACTGTACCGATTATTGGATTACGATACGGATGTTTTTTTACGACGCTCTTAAACAGGTCTTCGATAGCTTTCGACCCCATCCTGTCGGCGTACATGTTTCGTTCTTCGTAAACCGTCTCTAATTCAGCCTGAAACATCCGGAACACAGGATTGCGGAATCGTTCGGAATAGATTTTCAACCATTTCTCCAACTGATTGGGCGGGAAAGAGTTGTAATATACTGTATGGTCATACGAGGTGTATGCGTTGATTTTTGTTCCTCCGTGTTTTTTCAACAGTTTATCCACCTCGCCCGGTATGGCGTATTCGTTTGCAGCGATAGATAAGTCGTTGATTTTCTTTAATATTTCGTTACGTTTTGCTTCGTCGTCGGAGACGGTCGCAAGTTCGTCGTACAAAGTCGCGATTTGGTCTAAGTACGGTTTTTCCTTTTCGTAATCGACAGTCCCGATTTTGTCTGTGCCTTTGAACATTATGTGTTCAAAATAGTGCGCCATTCCTGTTGTGCCTTCGGGGTCGTTTTTCGAGCCTGCTCTTGTAACAACGGCGCCATGTATTTTAGGTTCGGAATGGTCCTCGGCAAGAATAACCGTAAAACCATTGTCTAATTTTATCGTTTTAACTGTCTGTGAAATTGTCTGTTGTGTGATAGTCATACAAAATATATAAAATAAAAACTTTTTCATTGTCGTTTTTAACTTTCTATCATGCTATGATTTGAAATGCGCCTTAAAAAAAGATTATCAGCCGCAGGCTACTACTTCCGCCTGTTTCACCTGCGACCGATAAATCTTAAGTTAAAGATGGATAATAAACATCTATATTGTAATTAATTACACTCTGTTTGCGCTGCCAAGTACATTGACAGTCTTGTGTTTATACAGCGCTTTTAATTCGTCCCGAGCGGGTCCTAAATACTTGCGCGGGTCGAACTCTGCCGGATTCTTGGCAAACATTTCACGCACTTTCGCCGTCATAGCCAGACGTCCGTCGCTGTCGATGTTTATTTTGCATACGGCTGAAGTCGCTGCCCGACGCAGTTCTTCTTCGGGAATACCGATAGCATCTTTCAATGATCCGCCATTGTTGTTGATGATTTCAACATATTGTTGCGGAACCGACGACGAACCATGTAATACAATCGGAAATCCGGGGATTTTCTTCATTATTTCGTCAAGAATATCAAAGCGTAATGGCGGCGGAACCAGAACTCCCTGCGCATTGCGGGTACACTGTTCCGGCTTGAATTTGTTCGCGCCATGCGATGTTCCGATAGATATCGCCAACGAATCAACTCCTGTCTTGCCAACGAAATCTTCGACTTCTTCGGGACGGGTGTATGTGTGATGTTCCGCTGAAACTTCATCTTCGACTCCCGCCAAAACTCCCAACTCGCCTTCGACTGTAACGTCATACTGATGAGCATATTCGACTACTTTTTTCGTCAAAGCCACATTGTCGTCATACGAAAGATGCGACCCGTCGATCATCACCGACGAAAATCCCATCTCTATACACGACTTGCACAATTCAAACGAATCGCCATGATCAAGATGCAGGGTGATGGGAATGTTCAAACCCAGTTCTTTAGCGTATTCAACCGCTCCCTGAGCCATGTAACGCAGCAATGTCTGGTTTGCATATTTGCGCGCTCCGCTCGAAACTTGCAGAATAACAGGCGAACGGGTTTCTACGCAAGCGGCAACAATTGCCTGCAACTGTTCCATATTATTAAAGTTAAAAGCAGGAATCGCATAGCCTCCTTCCATCGCTTTTTTAAAACCTTCACGGGTATTTAC
>JAISXV010000262.1 GCA_031270335.1 Prevotellaceae bacterium
CTGAATTTTGTAAATGACAACTTCGATCCAGATCCTTCGGTTTACTATCACGACTATAAAATGGTCAATGTTGAAAACTCGGAAAAACAAATTGAAGGCTTGGAACTTGTATTCATCGAATTGAAAAAATTCAAGCCTTCCAATCGCGCCGAAAAGAAATTGTACGACTTATGGTTGACGTTTCTCACCGAAATCAGGAAAGGCGATGAAAAAGTACCACAAGAATTGATGGATGAAGACGTAACCAGAGAAGCCGTGAAATATCTAGAACTCAATTCTTATACTAAAGAAGAACTAATTACGTATGACAAATATCGGGACATTATCCTCACTATGCGTGCTTATCAACTGGATGCTAAAGAAGAAGGCAGAATAAAAGGCAGAGAAGAAGGCAGAGAAGAAGGCAGAATAGAGCGCGAAAAACTTGCTAAAGAACTCGAAAAAGAACGAGAAGAACGTGAAAAAGAACGAGAAGAACGTGAAAAAGAACGAGAACGTCTTCTTGCAGAAATAGCAAAATTAAAGAAAAATGATTTACGTAACATATAAAGAAAAAAAGGTCATTAAACAAAGCGGAATAACTTTTCCCATCATAAATCGCACAAAATATACTATCTTTGTGCACGTCTAAACCTGAAGTCTTCATATTTGATAATTGTGAATTTTATGCTAACTTTGCGCGATTATTTATTAAAAAGTCATGTTTAGTATGCGAACAAAATTATTTTTTTTCATTCTGTGCATATTCATATATGGAAATTCTATTTCACAAAACAAATTGAATATCACAAAAATTAAAGCGACAAGTCCTATTGTTGTTAATAATCCTGTGATTATTGACAGTACAAATCTCAATGGAGAAAAATTTGAGTCGAAACAGTTACTCGAAACAACATTTCTTGCAAAAAATACTGATTTCAAAGAAGACTTTGTTGCATCCGATTCGTCCGGCGTCATATTTTTTCCGAAAGTTAACGAAGGTAATGAATTGAGGTTTTTTTCATTCAATGTCAATGTAACCAAATATGCGAAATTGAAAGTAAATGTTACCTCTACCGGAATGTTAGAACTGTACGTTGCAAATAAAAAAGAATCGACAAAAACAACAGTAGAAGACAGTCTTAAACATGCCAAAAATGCAGAAAAAGAACTGACCGTCAATCCTGGAACTGTAGAATTTACTGTAAAATACCTTGCCACTCCCCGCAATGCAGGAGATGGCGAGTCGCTTAAAATCACAGTGGAATCGCCGGACAGTACGGTGATTTTGTCCGAATACGGAAACAGGCGGCTGCTAAGAATCAATGATATCGTCGAAGGCGTCAAAGTCAGCGCTAAGAGTATCTCTCCTAACGGGCGTTATGCAATATTAAAATATTCCAGCGTCGTCGAAGGAGGAACGGCGAGCAATTATTCCGAATTGTATAACATCCTTACAGGAACCAGAATATCTTTTGACAAGCAAATGTCGTGGATGCCTGTATCGAACAAACTTTACTATGTTGCACAACGGGGAGAAAACAATTCTTTAATAATCGTCGATCCCGAAACATTTACGGAAACTATTGCAGCCGACAATATTCCGAAAGGCAATTTCCGCATCACGCCCAATGAGACGCAACTTCTATACACCGAAAAAGAATCGTATGAAAACCGGAAAGGAGATTTGCTTATCCTCGAATCCCCATCTGACAGGCAGGAAGGCTATTTCGACAAATATTTCATCTACCTTTATGATCTCGCAACCGGCGTGAAACAACGATTGACTTACGGAAAACATTCGACATCGGTGCATGACATCAGTCTTGATTCTCGTTATTTGCTGTTTTCTACCGGCGAGGAATATATCACAGAACGGCCGTTTTACAAGTCTTCGATGTTTCTTTTGGATATCAAGTCATTTAAAATCATTGATACACTATGGAAAGATGAAAAATACGCGAGTTCTGCAAGTTTTTCTCCCGACGGTAAAAAGATTCTTATTCACGGCGCACCGGAAGATTTTGGAGGTATCGGGCTTAACGTACCACATGGCGTAACAGCCAACAGCTACGATGAGCAGATATTTATAATGGATCTCTCTACAAAGAAAATAGATGCTGTTTCCAAAAACTTTGATCCTTCGATTAATCACGCATTCTGGCATTCCAATGACGAAATATACCTGCTGGTTGTTGAAGCCGATTACGAAAATGTGTATAAATACAATCTTGGGAACAAATCTTTTACCCGTCTGATCTTGAGAGAGGATGTCATAAGGACTTTTACTGTAGCAAAATATGGGACGACAGCCATATATAGCGGTTTGAGTTCGTCAAATTCCACAAGGGCCTACACTTATGACCTTAAAACCGCCAAATCAAACCTTATTGTCGCTCCTTCGAAAGAGCGATTCGACAATATCACACTTGGAGACGTCCGCGACTGGAATTTTACCTCTTCCGACGGGACAGCGATAAAAGGGCGGTATTATCTACCTCCCAACTTCAATCCTTCAATAAAATATCCGATGATTGTCTATTATTACGGCGGGACTTCACCTACAGCCAGAACGCTGGATCATCCGTATCCCATGCATGTCTATGCGTCTATGGGTTACGTTGTTTATGTCATCCAGCCGAGCGGAACGACAGGTTTTGGACAGGAGTTTTCCGCCCGTCACGTCAATGCCTGGGGAAAGCGTACTGCAGAGGATATTATCGAAGGCGTCAAGGAGTTTGCCGCCGAACATTCGTTTGTTAATGACAAGAAAATCGGCTGCATTGGAGCATCTTACGGCGGATTTATGACTATGTACCTACAAACTGTTACAGATATTTTTTCTGCAGCAGTTTCCCACGCGGGAATAAGCGCTCTGTCAAGTTACTGGGGCGAAGGATATTGGGGTTATATGTACAGTGCGGCAGCAAGCGCCGACAGTTATCCGTGGAACAATCGGGAATTGTATGTGGAACACAGTCCTCTTTTCAATGCTGACAAGATAAAAACACCACTGTTATTGCTTCACGGACTTGAAGACACAAATGTTCCTGTCGGTGAAAGTTTCCAGATGTACACAGCATTGAAAATTCTCGGACGTCCTGTCGAATTTATCAGAGTTAAAGGCGAAAATCACGGTATTGCAACGTATAACCGCCGTCTTGAATGGAATTATTCGATATATGCCTGGTTCGCAAAATGGCTGAAAGATGATGCTTCATGGTGGGACAGCATGTATCCACAGAAAAAATTATAATGAAAAAGGGCAAATTATATCTTATTCCGTCACCGTTGAGCGATTCCAACGTAAACGATTATATTCCGACAAGTGTGAGAAACATCGTCAACAGTCTCAAATATTTTGTAGTTGAAGATTTACGTACAGCCCGCCGCTATATCTCCAAACTGAAAATAGACACGCCCATAGACGAACTGAATTTTTCGTTATTCAACGAACATACTGACATCAAGGCGATTTTTTCGTTATTGAATCCCGTATTTCAAGGTCAAGATCTCGGATTACTGTCTGATGCAGGGATGCCGTGTATCGCCGATCCTGGCGAAGAATTAGTGCGTATAGCTCATTCCAGCGGTGTAACAGTCATTCCTTTAGTTGGCCCTTCTTCGATATTTTTGGCTTTGGCATCGTCCGGCCTGTCGGGTGAAAAATTTTCGTTCGAAGGTTATCTTCCAGCCAAAACTTCCGATTTGATTAAAACCGTCAGGAAACTGGAACATCAATCAAGACAGGAAAATCAAAGTAAAATCTTTATAGAAACCCCGTACCGTAGCGCCAAAATATTCGATACCATATTGAATATTTGTTCTCCCGACACGTTTGTATGTCTGGCTTGCAACGTAACATCCTCTGATGAGTTTATTCAAACCCGCCAAATTAGAGAATGGAAAAAGAATATTCCGGATATCAACAAAAAACCGTGCATTTTCATTCTGCAAGCATGATATTCATAACGCCTTCCCTGACATAACCAGACAGTCAATTATCAATTGGCTAAGTATAAAAGCATAAAAAACATTCGGACGAGGTTTTATTTGATTTACCTCGTCCGAACTTGACGTATATATGTTTTTATTTAGTACTCCTAGTACGCCGTATTTTGCGGGTCGAAGTTAGCCCATTCTTTTGTCCAGTTGCTGTCAGCGTTTTCTGATGGGGCGAAGGCGCCGCAATAGCTGACTTTGTCGAAGCCTGACGCGACCTTTGTGTTAGACCAGTTCGCGCCTGTTGCCAGAGGACTGTCGGATGCCGGAAAGTAATTGCCGGATAACTTTAGTTCGGCGAGAGAGGCGAGTGTTTGGTTGCCGCCATTTTCACGCGTTACGTATGTTTCGGTGATATTTGTCGCCGGGGAAGGGTCAAGGACGGTGTTACTTGTCCAGTACTGTCTGTCCTGGAAATTCCGGACATGACCAGCGAAGACAGTATTTGCGACATTCAATTTTCCATCCGTTGCCCACTGCTGCGTAGTCGAACCCTTGTCGTTTTCGATGATGACGCCGATTGGGAAAGCGGCAATTGCCGAATTGAAGATACTCAGTTGCGTGTTACGGCGGAGGTGCAGTCCTGCCTGGAAACGGGCGTCGCTTGTGCTTCCGTGCACGCCGGCGCGGTCGGAGTAGTTTGCAGGATTAGACACCGGTCCGAAAAGACTTACGTTGGCAAAGACGGCGCTTGTGTAGGGTTCGATTGCCGAGCCGCCGGAGTTATTATCCGATTCGAACCCATTGGAAGCCGACTTGTCGCCGATTTCCGAATTGCGGACGCCCAGAACGAACTGTATTTTCCCGCTGAATCCGTTGTCGGTATCGAAATCGTCGTCCCAGCCATGATAAGCGATCAAGTGTTTAGCGTTCACTGTCCCGCCGAACCACTCGAAAGAATCGTCGCCCGAATACGATACCTGGACATATTCGATCACTGTGCCGTCGCCAACAGATCCTAACGTGATACCGTTGATTTCGTTATCGGTAGAGTATTCGATTCCGGCAAATTCCACACGCAGATATTTCAGCGTTCCCGAATTATCGTGCGGGTCGGTTCCTCCATGTTTCGAGCGCACTCCGCCTTCGATAGTCTGTTCTCCGGCGTTGTTTGGCGCTTTACCGAGCAGAATCAATCCGCCCCAGTCGCCGGAATGACGCTGTCCGGAAGCCTGATTCGAGGTGAACACGATTGGACGTTCAGCCGTTCCCGCAGCATTGATTTTGCCTCCGCGTTCAACAATCAAAGTTCCTTTGCTTTCCTTGTCGCCCCTGACGACCACTCCAGGCTCAATAGTCAAAGTCACGCCGTTCGGCACGTACACAAATCCTTTAAGGATGTAAGTGTTAGGATAACTCAACGTCAGATTGTTTTTGATTTCATACTCAATCGAGCCATCGCCCAAATCCAAAATCTCGCCGACAGGTTCGTTTTCCGTAACCGTTACAACACATTTCGCCGTTTTTCCGTTTGTGGAGGTGACGGTAATGTTTGCTGTACCAACGGTTTTTGCCGTTATTTCTCCTATCGAACTGTTAGAAACCTCAACGACTGCCGTATCGTTGCTGCTCCATGCGACAGCTTTGTTGTCGGCATTTTGAGGCTCGACAGTTACTGTGAGCGTATCTTTGTCGTCCACTTTGAGGGAAAGTGTAGAAGGAGTAATCGTTACCGAAGTTACTTCTACAGAGTTGTTGTCTTTGTCATCACAACTTGCGCATAATAAAACTACTGCGCTCAACAGGAATAAAATCCTTCTTAATTTAAAAATTTTCATTTCTTGAATAATTTATTTGTAATTAAAATATAATATAATTTATTAGCGTTAATTTTCATAATTCGCTTACCATTTAATCGACGCGCCAAATGACACAAACTGACCATGATTGAATCGTTTAGTTGTCTGTTCACGCTTATATATTGCATTATCTTTTTCAAATTTCGGAAACTGTTTGAATACGACGTCTTCGGCAAGAATATCACGGACAGAACACCGTAACTCAAAATGTTTGCCGATTTTCTTGATAATCGACAAATCAAGCGAATTGCGCGGCATTTCGTAAGAATCGGGAATCATGTCGTTGATACTCTGATCGGGGACGTTCGATTTGCCAAGCCCAACAATTCGTTTACCGATACGGTTATACAGCGCCGAAATATTCAGCCCCGCCCTGTCGGACGCATAATATATCCCCGCATTAATCACGTAAGGCGACTGCCCCTGCATGGCACGGTCGGGTTCCGACACCACCTCGCCCGGATCGAAATGTACATTGCTCGAAATCAACGCAGCATTCATCGTCACCGACAATGCCGGCAATCCGAGAAAATCCAGTTTCTTGCGCACATCAAGTTCTATCCCGCGACTGACCGCCCTGTTTGCATTTTCATAACTGTAACGTAATGTGCCGCCCATATCAATAAATGTCCATTCTATCGGATTCCGGAAATATTTGTAGAAAATACCCAGACTGACCGTTTCGCCCGTCGCCGGATAAAATTCGTATCGCAAATCTGCATTATCGATCTTTGCCGTCATCAGGTTTTCGTTACCGCCGATTTCGCTGAACAGATCGAAATCGTAATACACCGAAGGCGACAACTCCCGCAGTTCGGGACGATTGACCGAACGACCGTAAGCCGCCCGCAACTGATGCTGTTCCGAAAACTTGTACACCAGATT
>JAISXV010000073.1 GCA_031270335.1 Prevotellaceae bacterium
CGGGTTCGATTTCCTGTCCTTTGTATATCTGAGCGAAAACATTGTTAGTGTAAGGATTATGATATGAATATTCCAGCTTGCCAACCCGGAATCCTTTGGCATGAAGTTCCGTTTTTGCCTGTCGCAACGAAATTTCCCTCACATCCGGCAAAGGCTCTTTACGCGGCGAAAAAGCATTCATTGTGAGAAAAACCTTCCTGTTCTTTTTGACTTGCATCCCTGCTTCGGGATTCTGCAATAAAACCGAACCCCGCTGAGCGTCAACACGAAATACGGAATCGACAACTTCTATCCGCAAATTGTGTTTTCCGGCGATTATCAACACCGAATCCAGAGTTTTTCCGGTCAAATCGGGCACAGGCGACGATTTTCCGTGACGGGTAAACATATTCAAAAATACACTGCTGCAAATCAAAAGAATAATAACCAGCGTTGTAGCCAGCAAGATATTCCTTATCAGTACATTATTCCATAACTTTAACAAACTGTGAGAACTTTTTTTATTCATAATATATTACTAAAAATTCCGCGCAAAGTTATAAATAAATGAGGAAATAAACCGTTCGATATCTTTTTCGGTTGTATCCCAAGAAGTAACGAGACGTATTTCGTTGATTTCCTCGTTCCAGACATAGAAAAAATGATTTTCGGACAGACGGTCGGTGAGCGATTTCGGCATTTTTACCAGAATGATGTTTGCATCAGTAGGTTGCGTAAACTCAAAATCGCCGGCGGACGAAATACCTCTGCGTAACAATTGAGCCATCGCGTTGGCATGTCGAGCATTTTCTGCCCACAAGTCATTTTCGAGATACGCCAGAAACTGACAGGCAATATATCGCATTTTCGAAAACAGTTGAGCCGACTGTTTCCGGATATATTTCAGATTGGCAGCCAGTTCCGGTCGAAAAGCGATAACCGATTCGCCCATCATCATTCCGTTTTTTGTGCCGCCGAAACCCAGTATGTCCACACCGCAATCGACTGTTATCTCTTTCAGAGTTTTACCCAACGAAACAGCCGCATTTGCAATTCGAGCGCCGTCCATGTACAGGTACATGTTGTGCCGATGCAGAAAATCTGCAAGCGTCGAAATCTCTTCGACGGTATAAACCGTCCCTAACTCAGTACATTGCGAGATGTAAACCGTCTTAGGCTGCGAATGATGTTCGTTGCCAAAACCGTGTAACAGAGGTTTCAACAGCTCGGGAGTAAGTTTCCCGTTTGTCGAATTGACGGTTTTAATTGCGGCTCCGGTCATAAATTCGGGAGAACCACACTCATCGACGACAATATGTCCGGTTTGGGGAGCAAAAACAGATTGAAACGACTGTGTAGCAGCCCGTAATGCAACGACATTGGCTCCCGTTCCGTTAAAAACAATAACAGGCTCAGCCGTTTCGCCGAAAATATCCTTAATCTTCTCCGAAAACTGTTCGCTCAGAGAATCACCGCCGTAAGCAATTGCGTGTCCGGAGTTTGCCTTTTCGATAGCCTCCATAATCGCCGGATGCACACCTGAATGATTATCACTTCCAAAACTATAAAACATTGACATAATAATTCGTCAAATTACATGCATCGCCTGTAAAAATTTATGCAAATATAGAAATAATTTACATAACAGTAAAAATAACTTTTTAGTAGAGTGCATTTCAAATTGTTGCACTTAGCGCTCAACCATGTTCTTTTGTATTTTTGCAGTAAAAATCAAAACGAAAATCTCAACATAAGATACACTGTTCGTCCATAGATATACGCATATCTTGGCTCGTTGCTTTCCATTCCATACGGACTGTAAGCGCCTAATATACCTTTGCCGCCGAACAGGTTTTGTGCATGGACGTTAAGGCTCAGCGCTTTTTTCTGTTTGCCTCCGAATAAAAACACATATCCGCCTTTCAGATTGAAAGTAAACGCGCCTTTCAATGTTAACTGTTCCTGATTGTTGCTGTCATCTGTTGTTTCCGGATAATGGTACGCGAAGACGACCGGATTGATATCCGAATGATTTTGACCGGTGTATGCGAGATTGAATCCGAGCCAGAAACGCAATGGCGATTCATATATTCCGCCTGCCGTAATCGCCAGCTGTGGAGTGTTTCCTACGAATAATCCTTTCATATTCACGGTGTCCTGCAACTGTACTTCGTTGATATTTTCCTGTAACAGCGTGATATTCGGGTCGGACGAATATTTGTAAATCCCGTACGAGGCAGCAAAATCGGCTTTCAATCCTTTGGCAATATTGAATCGTGCAGATATTTCGCCCCCGATATGCCTCGAATCAAGATCCGAAATTCCCATGTCGAAACGACTGAGATAGTCATTGTCGTAATAGCTTCGCACCAGCGACCGATCTTTGAGCAAGGTGAAAAAAGCGGTCGCCCGCACGTCAATCAGAGTGTTGGAGAGGGAGTAGTTAATCTCTGTAGCAAGGATTTTTTCGTTGCGTAATGTCGGTAGCAGATTTCCCGAAATACGCGGCGATAAATATGCGTCCGAGAATAAAGGCGCTCTGGTCGAATACATTGCATTTGCTTCGACATCGCTTTTTGCACTCAATTTATACGCTACGCCTGCTTTTCCCGAATAGTTGAAAAACTTTTTGTTAGGCTGTTTGTCGCCCGAATTTTCGACTTTTCCGTTTTTGATATTTCCGGTATAACCGTATAAAAGATACGAGGTAGAGGCTCCAAGACTAAATTTGAGAGCGTCCATGTAGTACCGCCAGACATTCCAAAGTTTGTATGATTGTTGTTTTATTGAATAGTCGTAACCTGTTTTACCGCCGTTCGATATTTTTCTGTCAGGCAGTTGTATATCAAACTGGTAGAAGTCGGAATTATCCGGCGGCGTCAGGAATTTATCGACATTAAGCCAATGATTTCCACCGAGTAAATCATGCACTTCGTTATAATATCGTCCGAAATACAGTTTTGCTTCGACGCCGGCTGTCGTTTCGAGATTTCCCCATTCAAGCAGGTCGTAAACGCTGTTGAATGAAATAGTTGTTCTGTTCGAGGAGTTTTTGTCGAGAATATATTTCGACTGTCCGCCGGCAGACGCCAGATTTTCGGAATATATCGAATCCCAGACAACTTGATTAGATAATGGCGGGTTATGTTGATATCCAATCCAGTCGGAGGACGAAGCTTCGCCGATTGTGTTCAAACCTGTTTCGCCTCTGTTGCCGGTCGAAAAAAGGAGGGATGTGTTCAAGGTCGAAACTTCGCCTTCCCATTCGTGCGACATGCCAAGTAAAGGCTGGTGAAATATGTTTTGTCGCGAATTTTTCACAACGCCGTTATTATATCCATACGCTGAATTGTGCCAGTTGTCGCTTTTCTGGTCGTAAATAGTTTGAGTAGAATAGTTTGTCAGACCTCTTTTTGTTGGGGAACCGGCTGCGAAAAACGAAAAACTGTGAAAATCGTCAATGTTTTTTCCGGCGGAGAACAGATACGATATTTCTTCATATTTTGTTCCTTTGATAAATCCTTCGCCTAATTTGCTCGACAGATAAATGCCCAGCGCCCATCCCGAAGCCATTTCTCCTGTCGAATAAAAAGCGTCTAACGAATGGGTATATAATGAGTTGCTGAAAACGTACGAGACTCTTTTTCTCGGATACATTCGTAACGGATTGAGTTCGATATGACTGTATCCGCCGATGTCGCCGTAAAAAATTTTGTCGTTGACGATACGCGAACTGCCGGAGTTCTTTTTCGTTATGTTGATAAATCCGTTGAGTAAACCTGCGTAGGCATATCCTATTTCGGGGTCGTTGAACGAAGCTCCATTGATATATACTTCGGTGTTTCGCCAGTCGTATCCCCGCATTTTGAAACCGTGCAGACCTAACTGTAAATTAGTGGCTTTGGCAAGCGCGTCGTCGTTCCAGAACAATGCCGCCGCTCCGATATTGCCGATTGTCTGCCCGTTTATTTCCGGACGGTCGGGCATCAAGTCGTTGACGGTAATCGGATTGACATCCTTATATTCGGGTCTCACAAAAATCACGCCCAGTTCCTGCGTTCCCGGCGTAAACGAAAACTCCGTCGTTTCGTATCCGTCGGCGGAAATCACAAGCGTCATATTGTCGGTTGAGGTGATGCGCAGACCTTTTCCGTCCATTGCAAAATAACCCGTCCCGTCGGCAATCGCCTGTTTATCCATTCCTTTCAATTCCACTTTTGCCCATCTCACCGGCGCCAACAAATTTCCTTCTTCCCGCAAACTGCCAATAATAAATATCTGATTCATGTTTTCAACATAAATCTGTGAACGAAGTTCAAAAACGGATAATAACATCAGCAATAGCGCTATTTTCTTCATCGTATTTCTCATTTCCAATAATTTACACAATCATGTACTTCAATTATTTTCGCCGTAAAAGTACAACATTTATTTCTCTTTTGTGAAAATTAACTATATTTGCATTAAAATTTTAAACGGCAAAAGAGACGTCAACAATACGGAAATAAACATAAAGGTATTAATAATTAATAAATTAAACAGATGTTAAGTATAAGAAAATTGCCTGTCGGAATACAGGATTTTGAAGATTTGAGAACAACAAACTGTTTGTATGTGGATAAAACAGAATATATTTATCGTTTGATAAACATGGGAAAGCCCTATTTTCTCGGACGACCTCGCCGTTTTGGGAAAAGTCTTTTTTTGTCCACTCTCAAAGCATATTTTCTCGGGAAAAAAGAACTTTTCGAGGGTTTGGCGATTGCCGAGTTGGAAAAAGACTGGATAGAATATCCTGTCATTTATATTGATATAAATAAAACGGTATATAAAAATCTGCAATCGTTTGAAAACAGTTTACATGTTTTGTTGGGTGAATGCGAGGCTGCTTGGAA
>JAISXV010000151.1 GCA_031270335.1 Prevotellaceae bacterium
TCTTCGTCTTCCATGTACGTTACTTCCTGCGATTTCGTTTCGATAGTAACTACCGGCTTGCCTAAAAGAGTACTTACTATAAACTTTGAACTCTCGTTATCTTCCATCAATCTCTTGAAGACTGTGTCATATATTGGATTTGCTATAATCATGACCTTTATTAACTTTTTTTCGCAAAGGTAATATAAATTTTTGATGTACGATTTCTTTTTTTTAATTTCGATTATGTCGTCAGGAGAATCAATATGTTTATGGATACTTCCGTAAAAAAAAAGCCCTGTACAAACCATGATAGTAATCTTGACCGCCGAAGTCAAAAATGATGGCTTCCGGCAAGTCCGACGGCTTACGATTCGATGGATACTTATATATCAAGGTCAGACAGATATTTCCAAATAATATCACGATGGTTTTCCCCATATTCCAATGACAAATTTGCATCCTGTAAAAATGGATTACAATCTATATACAACTCTTTTAAAGATGCAATAATTGAATTTAAGCCTTTTATCTCTGTCAGTTCATTTCCGCGTAACCATAATTCCTGTAAATTCACAAGCGTATCCAGTCCTTTTATCTCTGTCAGTTGATTTAAGGATAAATATAATCCCCGTAAATTCACAAGCTTTTCCAGTCCTTTTATCTCTGTCAGTTGATTTCCGCCTAAGTCCAAATGCGTAACATCCCCATCTTCATTTACAGCATAAGTATTACGCCCAACAAGTCTATATTCATCCAACTTACCTTCTTCCAGCGTAATCCCGTAAATCTTTTCTAACTCTACTATTTCTTTCGGTTTGCTCATCTTTCAAATGTTATTTTTTAAAATTTCGCCTGCAAAATTACACTTTTTTTTCTAACATATTAATGAGTTGTGAATGAATTTAGTATTTCATATTAAAAATAGAATATGCCAGTCGTTTTGCCACATCTTTTGTGTCGGTATAGACAATCGACGAAGGTATGACAATTTTCGTCCCCCACGACGATTCTACGCTATATTCTACAATATCTTTATTATCGGCTGTTTTGCCGAAATTGAGTTTCAACGTCGGCAAATTGTCGCCGCTTGTCTCAAAATCAATATTGAACAGATTCAAATCGGATAAAATTTGTTTGGAACTTTCAATTTCGCCGGTTTTGGTTTCGATTTTAAATTTCATTTTCACAGAACTGTATGGAACTAACTGAGGATATGTTTGATAGAATTGGGTTAGGAATTTTTCGAAATTGGTTTTTGTTCCCGAGGCTTCGTTTGCCATAGCCAGCGCTTCGTACAGACGCGCCAAATACAGTTTTTCGTATTCATTATCGTCGATTAAATCCTGATTATAAATGTCTTCTAACACTTTCAGCGCTTTACGGGCGTCGCCTTTTTCGATATATAGTTTGCCCTGAAACAGTTTGAAATATTTCCGGATAATATCTCTTTCGTCGTTTTCAATCTGTTTACCAAATTCTTTGATGAAATAATTGCGTCCGTAATCTTTAATCATATAGAATATTTCGTCGAACGAAATCGTGGCTTCGGAAGCAAACAGCCTGTAATACACTTCGGCACGTTCGGGATTAGACGACAGTTGATTGAATATCAACATCTGAATCATGTACTGTTCTAATTTTATTTCGGCGATTTTCTTTAATTTTGTCGGCGACAGCCAGTAATATTTGTCTTCGAAACGTATTGCGGCTTCTTTTCTTTGCAGATTGACAAATTTCAGGATACTGTGACTGAAAGCATAATGACTTTGTCCCCAGGTTGTTCCGATATGGACGTCGTTGAATTTTCCCGCCTTGTTGATGCAAATCATGCTTGAATCAAGTTGCCCGTTGTACATCAGCGCCCTCGCCAGTCCCATGTTATACCATCCCCAGCCGGGTCGCACTCCCGACTGCTTGATATACAGCGATAAATCATTGACGCTCTTTTGCGGATCGGCTTTCATCACATCAAGAATACTCATGTAATAAATTGATTCTTTGAGACGGTACTTGTCGTAAGTATCCCTGAAACTTGCATATTTGAAATAGGAATACGATTCTTCGAAAAAACCTGTTGTAAAACAGAATATTGCATAATTATTATACGGAAAAATACTGCTGTAAGGTCGCATATAATTGTAGTATATTCTCGCCGAATCGGGCTTGTGCATGTAACTGTACAGAATTGCCAGATAGTGATATACGCTCAGTTTTGCGCCGATTATTCCCCAATGGTTTATCACCGATTCGTTTTTTGCGGCGTTTTTATTGATATTTTCCAGATTTTGTTTCAGGAAATGCAAGGCAGCCTCTTCATTTTCTTTCACCGAATTGTACAGAAAATCAAACTTTTCGGAAGTATAGAATCTGTTTCTGTGATATGTCCATGCGATATAGTTGTCGGCTCCGAAGTCGTCGTGCTGAAAATTCCACGATTTATACCTGTTTAAAAGCCATATTACGGAATCGGGACGTTCGATATTACTGTAACAGTCCATGAGTTTTTCGGTGATGTAAATATAGTCATACACACGGTCTTTGTATCCTCCGTAAGCCTCTTCCGACGAATAAACGTCACGCAACGCCACGGCATAATCTTTTTCGAACAGTTCCAGCGCTTGCCGCAGTGGTTTCGCCGCCTGCACATATCCGGCGACGTCGCCCGCACGGTCGTATCTGTAAAACCCTTCAAACATGTATCCTACATAATAAGTCGGGTCTTTCCGGATAAATTCCCTCGCGCGCAACATCACTTCATTCGGCAACAAGCTTGATGTTGAAACGTTCATCTCCTCCCGCCGAATGTCGATTTCATACCGCCTGACAGAATTTACCTGCGCTCCTGTTTCCGCCGTAGCGAACAGGAACAGTAAGGCGACAATCGTCTTATAATAACTATAATGCAAGTTATACATTATCTATTCCCGAATACAAATTTAATCTACTTAACCGTGAAATTTCTTTATTAACAATATTTTTCAGCACATTTTCCCTCGCATCCTTATTCCTGAATATCAACCGGTGATTAAGCACAGTTCCGGCAAGACGCAAAATGTCGTCTTCGACCACAAAACCGCGCTTGTTGACTAATGCATACGCCCGCAGACATTTAAGGAAGATGATACCACTTCGCGGAGATGCTCCGAGTATAATGTCCCTGTGTTCGCGGGTTGCGCTCACGATATTCAGAACGGATTTGATAATCTCTTCATGTACAAATGTTTCTTCAGCTTTACTGCGGAGTTCAAAGATATCGTTTTCGCTCAAAACGGTCTTGACTTCAGATACTTTCCGGTCGATATCCCGATAATTCCGGTAAACGTCCATTTCGGCTTCACTGCTGACGTATCCGAACGGAATTTTCATGAAAAACCTGTCCAACTGAGCTGCCGGAAGCGGATATGTACCTTCGATTTCCACCGGATTCTGTGTTGCGATTACAAAAAACAGTTTTTCGAGCGGATAGGTTGTGTTTCCGACGGTTATCTGATTTTCAGCCATACATTCCAGCAAGGCGGACTGTACTTTCGGCGAAGCTCGGTTGATTTCGTCGGCTAACAGGACGTTGCTGAAAAGCGGTCCTTTCTTGAAAACGAAATCTTTCGTATTGTCGTTAAACAGATGCAGCCCGATAAGATCCATCGGCAGCAAATCGGGCGTAAACTGTATTCGTTTAAATAACAATCCGTTCTCCGCATTTTTTCCCGATATCGACTGCGACAGGGTTTTTGCCATAACAGTCTTTCCGGTGCCGGGATTGTCTTCGATAAGGATATGTCCGCCCGCCAAAAGCGCCGACGCCACTAATTTAAGTTCCTCATCTTTGCCTTTTAAAACTTCTCTCACATTACTGAAAAGAATTTCCAGTCGTGACGAAAAAACATTCATCTCACTTGATTTATTTTCCAAAATATTTTCAACATCCTGAAACTCCGTACCATTGCTCAGTTCCTCTTGCATACTCAATTATATTTCCCCAGACTTTTACATATATCATTATTATCCAACTAAATAACGCTCGCTCCAAAAACCATATTACCATGTTCCGAAGCTAATTTCGACGTTATTAAACTTTTGCAAAGGTAACAGTTTTTTTTTAAACGAATATTAAATAATGTTAATTGACGGGGAATAATTTTTTTTTACAAATTTTCGCCGTAAATTTGCAGCGAATTTTGTTATTATAAACAGATTTTATTGGAATGATAAAGATTGTAGTAAATAAGGACAGGAAGAACACGGGAATATTTATTCCGATTGAAGATTTTGAGCATGTAAAGCCCTCTGTCAAAGCGGGAAGCATGATAGATAAGTTGATGGATGAACTCACGGAATCGGAAAAAATGCGTGAGATGAGATTGAAATCTTTCGATTCTGACATGTCGCTGAAAGATTCCGAAATAATTCAACAATATAAGCTCGAAGAATTTTATATCACAACTTTTCTCTCGGGAAAACCTGTGTATTACAAAGATAAACGGTGTGTTTCTCCTTCTGACATCATAAGAGCCGAAGCCGACGGCAGCGAAACCCTGATAAACTACGATTGGCAAACAAATATGGAAACCGAAATACGAAAACTCGCAAATCGAGGCGAAGGAAAGTACGCTTATCTCTTCCACGACCCAAGATTTCTTAAAAGAAAATTATGAAATGTTATAAATAAATACGCTTGCCAGACGTACCAACTTTCACGTCCTAACAAAGTCGGTGCGGTCATGGCATTGATACGCGAATGTCAGCCGTAAACGGAAGTAGATGTCAGCATTGAAACCGCCGACAAACTGGTCTTTTTCGAGGCAAAACTCTACAGCAAAATCTCTTTGCCCGACGAGCATACGCCCTACGATCAACATTCTTACCTATCAATGCCGACAGTGAAACCTGCCATCTGAAAGCGGCGGGTTAGCGTGAGGAAGTCGATATTTCGATTGTGATTGTGGTAATGGGCGTTATCAGCCTGTTCAACCTGTCGAAAACTGCCATTTTGTCACAAAAAGCGAGGATGTTGTCAGTAAAAGCGAGGAAATCCTCACTCGGAGCGAGGAATTTCTCACTCGGAGCGAGGATGTCTTCACTCGGAGTGAGGATTTCTTCACTCGGAGCGAGGATTTCTTCACTCGGAGCGAGGATGCTGTCACAAAAAGCGAGGATCTTGTCACAAAAAGCGAAAACGCCCCCGCTCGGAGCAAGGAATGAGGCTTGGCGGGAAATAAAATCCCCGCTCAGGTTGTCGAACTTGACTTTTTGAGCGGGGATTTTTCTGTTCGGGTCGCGGTGGCGACGCTGCAAGCCGACTATTCATCCTGTTTACGCTTCACTCTCGGGAAACGGGCTTTCAGGTCGTCGTACACGGCTTTGGCGCCGGGAATGTCCTGCGCGGCGGCGGCTTTGACGGCGTTGTAGAACACGAGCGCCGACTGATAGGCTTCGCTGCCTGCCACCATCACGGTGTCGTCGATACTTTCCGACAGCTGTAGGGCGGAAATATGCACCGTACGCAGTCCGGTAGCGTCGGTCATATCCGTATCAAATGCGGTCAGGTTGAGATACGACGGACACAGCTGCGGATACTTGTGTGCATAATCCTGCGCCTTTTCGACGAAGCTGAGTGTCTTGTCGCCCATTTTCGGCAAATTGTGCCGTTCGTTCGGCGTGAGAGGCAGCAGATAGGGGGCAAGCAGCGCGTTTGCAGCGTCGATGTTTGCCTGCGCCTGTGCCAATACATTTGCCGGAATCGGTGTTACATGCTTATCTTCCATGTTTTACATCCTTTTTTTAATTGTTTATAATAAATTAATTGCCGCAAAAGTACTAAATTATTTTGACATGCAATTTTTTTTCTTACGTAGAATGAGTTTTTGTTTACCTTTGCGGTATAAATAAATTAATGATAATGATGGAAAGTATTGAAAACAAAGGGATAATGGCAGCCATCGCCCTGAAAAATAAGGTTGCAGGCAAGGCGACAAGTAAGCAAAAAAATAAATTATGCCCGGACAACAAAACATAAAATACAAGTGCAGTTATGAATAAAATATCAATCCGGTTTTTTGACGACAAAGAAGTGCGAGCCGTTTGGGACGAAGAAAA
>JAISXV010000167.1 GCA_031270335.1 Prevotellaceae bacterium
ATTCCGGCATTGGTAAACATCAGTGTCGGGTCGTTTTTCACTACCATCGGAGCAGAAGGAACTATCTCGTGTCCTTTGCTTTTAAAAAAATCTAAAAAGGTTGCCCTTATTTCTTTTGACGTCATAATTTTCGTTACAAATAATTTGCAAAGGTACTGCTTTTTTTTAAAAAGATGACGAAAATTTCTCACAGTATAAAAATTTTCCGTGAAGTTATTGCCGTTCAAGTCCTACATATCCTGTATATGTTTTAGTTTGACCGCCTGCTATTTCACGGGTTATTTTATAAAAATAAATGTCGCGTGGTGCGCGTTTATTTTTGTATGTACCGTCCCAGCCATCATCTCCTTTGAATATTTCTATTCCTAAACGATCGAAAATAACAACTTTATATCCTTTCATGAAATAATCATTTATTCCGTCGTTATTTGGAGAGAACATTTTGGGCATATCAAACTCTCCTGCAAGAGTATATTCTCGTGTTACCGTACATTGATGTTCATCTTTAACTTTTACCGTAAAGACAGAAATTGCTTCATTGTCAGATAGGTATCCCGACAGATTTCCCGAACTGCTTAAACTCAACCCGAACGGCAAATTGCCGGCGGCTAATGTAAACTCAGGCAATTGCGCATTGGTGCCGATCTGTTGACTGTATTCTTCATTCATCACATAATCAGGCAATTTGTCCGGAGAAATATATAACGAATCGCCTACTGTTATCTTTACCGTATCATGGGCGTCGGGACAAAACGGTTTACTTGCCGTAACAATATAATCCTGTGAATATAACGGACGAACTGTTGTGTGATCTACATTCCAATTCACTGTTCCTTCGGATTCTAATACCGAAAGAGTAATCTCTTTTCCGTAACACAGATACACATTGTCCATAGTAGCAGTAACCACAGGACGTGTGACAACCGCTACATTCATCTTATCCCGCTCGTTGCATCCTTTGTCCGACGAAGCCTCAATGTAGAAAACGGTGTTGCCGGACAATTCTGTTTCGTATATTGACGAGCGAGCTATGGTGTCGGAATAAGCCGCATCGCTAAACCACGTTATCGAAGCTGCAATTTTACTTGAAACAGTGAGTGATGCAGCGACGCCGATGCACACAGTCGTATCTCTGACTGTCAAAACCGGAAATGAATTTGTTATCGAAGTTTTGACAGTATCCATAACGCCATATTCGTTTTTTACTATCATTGATATTTTGTGAGTTCCGGCAGACAGATTTTCGCTCCATTTGAGTTGATCGGCGAAAGCGGTTTTTTCCACATCGTCAATAAACCATTTGAGATGTCCCGGTTCAGCGTGCATTATGTATCTGACAACCGCCTCGACACTGATATTGCCGTTACAGAATATTTGCGATTCCAAATCCTGATTATGAACGCCGTTCACATAAAAAGAAGCGTCTAATTTACGAAGCGCCGACCCGGACAAATAATAATATGATTCACTGTTTCCAAGTCCGTATCCTAAAATTACCAAACCTGAGGGATTTTTAAATTCATAACTCAAATCGGCGTTTGTCAGCGGCATCGAATAGAACGAATAATCTGACGGATGATCAGTCCAGTATCCTCCCGAAAGAGATGAAAAAGTTCCGTTACCAATGCTCATTTCAGTCAAATTTTTGTCTTTTGTCGAAGTAACGATTAAAATATGATGCTCAGCCAAAATTGACGGACCCGAAGCAATAAATGGAGCGATAACAGCTTCATTAACAAACTGGTCGATAGACGGTATCCATGCCATTGCAGGGTCTCCATTGGGGTAATCGAGACCTGTATAGTCGGTTCCGGTCAAATACGAAGTCACTGCTACAGGTCTGTCAGATTCGATATAACAGCCTGCATCTAAGATATCAATCTCCAATTCAACATATTCGCCTCTATTCAAATGCAACGAACCCGACATGACTGTTCCTCCGGTATGCGTAACAGTTGTATTATTCTGAGCGGCATAAACTCTTATTCTTTCTATTCCCCGTATTGTGACGGGAACCATAAATGAAATGCCCCATAACGATTCGGGCAATAATTGCTCATAAAAACAGTCGCAGGCAGCTACATCGACTGGAACTTTTACACATATATTAGCTACAAAATAAGCAACAGGTTTATTGGCTGTTATATATTTTGCATTATTGTAAAAATAGTTTGAGTACACTTCGCCTCTGTTCAAATTTGCAATGAGAATACTGTTGTTGTAAACCTTGGTATTATCTTCGACAGCTACTACTATGTATCCCTCATATTCAGTATCATACGACAAATGATAATATGAAATATCATAAGCGTTAACAGGCAAAATACAGGTTGCATCTGTTGAATATTTTAACAGATTTATTGCAAAAACCGAAATATTCTCGTCGGATTCAATATGTAGCGACTTTTTAGAAACGCCTGTTGCATCTGCATATACTGCTTTTTTTTCTGCTGTCAATAAATCTCTTGTATAGACGCTACCCGCAGTTAATGAAATTGTTTCGGTTTTGCCTGTTTCGGTAAAAGTGAACTTGACATTAGCGGCTTTTGTCGCTACAACACGAACTTGGAGATGTATTGCATTATATGGTTCCGTAGCATTATTTCCGAAAGAAACCCAGAAATCTGTTCCCTGTGTTGTCAATTGCCCGTATATATGCCCGTAAAAGATTAACAAAAGAATTACAAAAACATACTTTTTTACTTCATATATACTGTTATTACTCAAAATGCCATGCGCTTTCATGTCTTTATATCATTATATAAGATTTCCGAATGCAAAATTACATGAAAATTTTGGATTTCCAAAAGCGTGAGATAAAAATCAAGACCACATTGTTCCGCTTGTCACCGTACTCTCACGTACAAATATTATCTTTGTTTTAATTAAATAT
>JAISXV010000247.1 GCA_031270335.1 Prevotellaceae bacterium
AGCCGGTTCAGGAAATATATTGCCGAGCAGTATAAACGAAAAGATACGGTTGGAGGACAGGAAACAAATTTACCGATAATCGCCATCTATATTTTAGGGTTCGAGTTGCCGGAGATTGGAACAGCCTGTGTTAGAGTGAACTCAAGTTATTTCGATGCTGTTCTTGAAGAGGACATGAAGGATGTTAAATGTCATTTTATTGAACGTATAATGCACAACTGCGTAGTGGTACAAACCCGAAAAATAAAAAAAGAACGTTACAGGACAGATATGGATAAATTGTTGAGCGTGTTTATACAGGACAATTTTGTTAGCGACGAAATGACAAAATACTATCCTTATCTGATTGAGAACGAAAATATTCGCCGGATAACAGATATTTTGCATTATTGCGCCTCCGACGCTAAAGAACGTGAGAAGATAGAAGCCGAAATTGAAGCATGGGAGACTTATCAGGAATTGCTGGAATCGTACGAAAAAGATCATTTGCAAACAATTAAACAGCAGGAAGCCGCTCTTGTCGAAAAAGAAGCCGCTCTTGTCGAAAAAGAAGCCGCTCTTGTCGAAAAAGAAGCCGCTCTTGCTCGTGAGCGTGCAGAAAAAGAAGCCGCTCTTGCCGAAAAAGAAGCGCTGCTTGTAGAAATTGCACGTCTTAAAACAATGCATCAATAGAAAGTACATGGGGGTGCATTTCAAATTGTCGAATTTTCCAAAAAAACATTATTATGAAAACAACAAAAACCATAATGAGATACAAACAATACCGAAATATGGGCTGCGGAATTATCGGAAGTGGAGCCTTTAATAAACAGTGGTCGAAAGTAATAGATTTTCTTAAATTGCCTGCGACAGTGGCTGCTTAGACCAGTGGGGAGGGTGCGACAATTTGAAATACACCCAAAAATAACATTCATTTCGGATTAAGAAAATAAATTCTAATTTTGCACCTGATTTTACAAACAGGTTTAATGGGATTAATTCCTGATTATAAGAAAGATGACAGCGATAAATGGATAAAAAAACAATACTTGAAACCGTATTAAAAGACGAGATTTTGCAATTATTATCCCATCCGACACTGAAAACGATAAAAGAAACCGTTCAGTTGGAAAATGTTCGCGCGTATATTATTGGCGGCTATGTCAGAGACTTGATATTGCAACGACCGTCGAAAGATATTGATATCGTCGTCGAAGGCTGCGGTATAGATATTGCCGAAAAGGTTGCGGAGAAATTTGGCGTTCAAGTTAATGTTTTCAAAAATTTCGGGACGGCAATGCTTAAAACGCACGAAATGGAAGTTGAATTTGTTGGAGCGCGTAAAGAATCGTATCGCCGGGAATCGCGAAAACCGATTGTCGAAAACGGTTCGCTGGAAGACGACCAAAACAGAAGAGATTTCACTATCAACGCTCTTGCTATCAGTCTGAACAAAGGCGATTTGGGAAGCATCGTCGATCCTTTCGACGGGATAACCGATTTGGAAAAAAAATTAATCCGTACCCCTCAAAATCCGGATATAACGTTTTCGGACGACCCTCTGCGAATGATTCGGGCAATACGTTTTGCCGCTCAACTGAATTTCACTATCGTCGAAGATACTTTCGAAGCGATACGACGAAACGCCGGAAGGATAGAAATCGTTTCCAAAGAACGCATCTGCGAAGAACTCAACAAGATAATCATGTCCGGCAAACCTTCGACAGGGTTCGAACTGCTCGAAAAATCGGGACTGTTGCGACAAATATTCCCTCAACTGCTGTTGCTGAAAGGCGTAGAATCGAAAAACGGCAAACGGCATAAAGACAATTTCGAACATACACTGCAAGTGCTTGATAACGTAGCCGAAAAATCGGATAATCTATGGTTGCGCTGGGCTGCGCTGCTCCATGACATCGCAAAACCGGCAACAAAAAAATTCGACGACAAGCTCGGCTGGACTTTTCACGGACACGAATTTTTAGGCTCAAAAATGACGCCGGGAATATTCAAATATTTGAAACTTCCTCTGAACGAAAAAATGAAATATGTCCAGAAATTGGTCTTGCTGCATCTGCGACCGATTGTCCTTGCTCAGGAAGAAGTTACCGATTCGGCTATACGCCGTCTGCTGTTCGACGCCGGCGACGATATTGACGACCTGATGCTGTTGTGCGACGCCGATATTACTTCAAAAAACAGAAAAACAGTCGATAAGTATCTGAGTAATTTTCAACTCGTCAGGACAAAACTGAAAGAAATTGAAGAAAAAGACGCTATCCGCAATTTTCAACCTCCCGTGTCGGGCGAAGTGATTATGGAAACGTATGGTATCGGTCCCAGCAAAGAAGTGGGGCTAATTAAAAACGCTATAAAAGAGGCTATTCTCGACGGAATAATCAAAAATAATTACGAAGAAGCATACAATTACATGAAAATTGAAGCCGAAAAACTGGGACTTTAGTAATCGAAATAAATATAAAACGATAAAAATTTTAACCCTTTTTAACTTTTTTAACCTTTTTTAAGAAAAAATTTGCACAATAATATAATTCACTTTAACTTTGTCGCCGTATTTATGAGTTACAATTTAGTAAAAATACAAGATTTTTTTTACATAAAGATGTAATTTTTAACTAAATACATGTGGAGTAAATAATATAACAACAAAAAATACCGCAAGGTTTTTGAGTTTTTTTTTGGTTTTTTAAGTTATGTATAACTATTTAATAGTACATTTTGGTACATTATTAGCGAAATTATTTAGCATTTTGTTCGGCGCAGTCGGGCGGAAGATTCTGTGTGGTTATTGTCAATGCTCCATTTTGAGGTTTGATTTTATTAAAATTAAGAATTAATTAATTGATATGAGTAATTTTATCACCAAGAAATTAGCGCTTTTATGCTGTATTTTTTTTGCGACTGCTTTCATTGCCGAAGCACAGGGATTGGAAGCGGTGAACGACATTATCAGAACAGGTCCTTTACAGACTGTAAGAAAAGACATTATCTACAACGACATTATTCCCGGCGACAGTTATTCGTGGAAGATTACTACCACCTTGCCTGTGTCGCAGGGGACAATTACAAAAAACGGGGATAACATTATCTTCACCCCAAACGCCGGAATACGGGATACCGATTTTTTCATCGAATACGAACTTTCGGGAAGCGGAACAACGTCTGTAGCGACAGTACATATTTTCATTACGAACTACAACATGCCTGTGAACATTATTGATTCCGACGTAGAATGTTTCAGCTATATGGACGAAAATATAACTTTCGGTATCAGGCACAAGTATTCTACTTCACCAACAGGAATCAACAGTTATGTTGATGGATATCAACTGCCGTTAGTGGGCGACCTCAACGGAGACGGTAAACCCGAAATCGTAGCTATGGGAGCTACGGGCGGCGGCGCTACGCCCGGTGGAAGTTATGATATTGCAACAGGTTACATAAACATTTACGACGGACAAACGGGAGTAAGATTAGTTCGATATGACTACGACCCGGACATGAATTTAACTGGATATCACCGTCCTCCTGCGATGCTGGCTTTAGCCGATTTAGACAGCGACGGATTAGGCGAAATTGTGATGTGCAATTCCGCAAACGGAAGAGTAACAGCTTATAAACCTGTTATAAACAGCGCAGGTGTAATAACAAACCTGTCCGAAATGTGGACGGCAAGAGATCAAAACAATGCTATTGTCAATTATAAAGCGCCGTTGCCCGCCGCTCATAATAATTTTCAACATGCTATGCCTAATATTGCCGACCTGGACGCCGATGGCATTCCCGAAGTAATAGTATATAACAAGATATTTCAAGGAACCACAGGCAGACTGGTAATGTCGTGGCAGGGACAGAACAGTACAACAAGTTCTTTGGCGGGAGGTTTATCAGACTATAGCAATGCTGCTTCGCTATCGACAAGCGCTATCGCCAATAATTACAGGAATGCTGCCATGGTAGGTAAAAGGTTAGGATCTTATGCATACACAAGGTTTATTCCGATACCTGCTATTACTGATATAGACGGAGACGGAATGCAGGAAATTATTACAGGATCTTACATATACAATTTCAACATAACGGATAAAAGCAATCACACTAACAACAGTTACAGTATCAGTCACGGACCGCTTACGGCGACAGTACACGAAAATAATAGCAACAACAACGCCACCGTTACTTACAATTTCAGCGACGGATTTACCCGTGTAGCCGATATCGACGGCGATGGCAGTCTTGATATCATAGTCCTGGTTTTTGGCGACTCCGGAAGCGCTGACACTAAAGGCGTAATATATGTATGGAATACGAATGATTTGGATAATGTGAAAGCCTGTATTTCGTTTCGTGGTAATGGCGGCACAGGAGCAAATTTCAGCGTTCCTTTTATAGGCGATATTAATGGAGAACTTGATGGATATGACGGCTCGGGATGGACGCGGAAACTTCCCGAAATATGTTTGGTGACGGGAGACGTATATATTAACCGGAGTACCGCTAATGAAGGCAGGACTGGTGTTAAATTTCATCCGCTGACAGATGAAAATATACGCAGAGGCACTGCCAGCGGTTCAGGTACAGCCGCAGGTTGGGACAACAACCAAACCGGCAATACCAACAGAAGATTTAATCGCGATGTTTCCGGAGGAAAAGGACACATAATAGGTTTAACATGGGACGCTTCGGCTACCGTAATAGAAGACAGATTGAAATTAAGCTGGGGTATGGAACATGACGACGACTCGGGAAACACAGGTATTACTTTGTTTGACTTCGACAACAACAACACCGCCGATTTGTGTTACCGCGACGAAAAAACTTTGCGCGTTATATCGCCGGCTATAAATGGAGGTAAAGATTATGTAGAATTAAGTGAAACCGAAGCAACGCCCGGCTCTTCTATCATGTTTAGAACCAACTGCGCAACGGGAACAGGATACGAAGCTCCCGTAATTGCAGACGTCAATATGGACGGCAGCGCCGATATTGTAGTAACAAATGCTTCCAGCAGCGCCGCTTCGCGTGCATGGATTGACGTTTTCGAATACAATGGTCACAAATGGTCGCCATGTCCTCCCGTATGGAATCAGGGAATGTATGACCCCACGCAGGTGCGCGAAGACCTGAAAATAAACGCGCAGCCGACTCCAATACTTACGCCTTATGTCAAAAACGGCGAAACGATTTATCCATATAACGGTTCATGGATGCAGCGTCCAATCGTCAGGGACGACGACGACTATGTGCCTGTTGTCCGAAAGCCCGACGCTATTTTGATGGATATGGATGTGCAGGTTAGTTCATCGACAACAATTACACTCGACATATATAACAAAGGTACGGCGACCATAGCAGCATCGGCGCTGATTCACTTCTATAACGGAGGAGGAACAGGCTCGGGATTAGATCTTCAAAACAGTCCGCTAATAACAACGCAACAGGTTGGCGTAGATATTTTCCCAAACGAAAGGAAAATCCTGACATATACTCTCACCGCCAATTATAATAACACCCTGATATGGGCGACTATCCTAATGAATAATCAAGGCGTCTTGGATGCAGGCTACGACGACTGCGATATTTCGAACAATTTCCTTGGCGGAGCGCACTGTCCACAGCATATATATACAGTGACAGCCTCGCCCGATACCGTAATTTGCGGAAACGACAATGTCGTGCTGACTGCAACGCCGCAGTTTTCGGCAAATACGCCTGTTTATCAGTGGTATCGTAACGACATGAAGATTACGGGCGCTACTTCGCAGACATATACAGCCACGCTATCAGGCACATACAAATGCTATGTCATCGACGGTATCTGCCGCGACTTTTCATCGCCGAAAACCATCACACGCGACACGCCTGTAGCGGTCGACGACCATGTAAGTACGACGTCGGGAGTTACAGTAAAAGTAAACGTTTTGCACAACGATACCAAATCGGAATACTGTAATCCAATGCCGGTGATTACGAAGTATCCGAACCATGCGTCTTCTTCGGTTGACGCCGACGGCAGGATAATTTACACTTCCGTCGCCGGTTATACGGGAACCGACACCCTGACTTACAGCATCGCAGGCAGCGAGGCAAAAGTATATTTCAAAATATCGAATCTGCCCGACAATGTCATCGAAGCCGACTGCGAAGCTACTCCGCCGGCGACTGTGTGGAGTATCAAAGAAATCCCAATCAATACCGAAGCGAAGCTTCATAATTACGGACCGCTGACCGTTGGTGATATCGACGACGACGGTACGGTGGAGATAATCGGGTTTATCGAAGATGGAAGCAGCTATGCTCACGACTATACAAGTACCGGTATTAAAATCTTCTATTTCGACAAGGACGAGCAAAAGGTGAAACTCAAAAAACAGTTTAAGTTCTCCAACGAGCATGATATTACAGCCACTTTCGGAGGAATGGCAATCGCCCGTTACAACAATCAGGGATACATTGTTGTCGCCGGAATCGACTATTATTTGTATGCCTACAGTCCGGACGGCAGTTTGCACTGGAAATCCGATTATCAATATCATTCGCTGAATAACCATTATGGTACGATTGTAAGCATTGCCGATTTCGATGGCAACGGAACTCCCGAAGTATATACCGGCAATTCCATATTTTCGATTGCCAATGGACATAGAATATGTGATGGCGGCGCTTCCGGAAATCGCGGTCAGCTCTATAAATACTCCGGTTCGATGAGTTTTGCCGCCAATATTGTAGGCGACAACAAACTGGAACTCTGCGCCGGAGATACTATATATGATGTGAATTTAACAAATCATACCATGACGCCGGTAAAATCATTGACATCTGCGTTACCGACAGGCGCTTACCACGACGGAGC
>JAISXV010000004.1 GCA_031270335.1 Prevotellaceae bacterium
TCGTACAGAAGTTCCAACCGACCCCGTTTGAGGGTTTCGTATATCGTACAGAGGTCTCCACCGACCCCGTTTGAGGGTTTCGTACGAAATACAAAGGTTCCAACCGATCCCGTTTGAGGGTTTCGTACGTCGTACAAAGGTTTTTCGTGATTCAACAGGAGGGTTTGTAATAATGTTCTTCTTTTGTTTTTCAAAATTTTTTTTTATAACAATCCTGTTTGTATCGAATCCGGCAAAATAAAAACCGCAATACTGTTTTGGATATAACAGTATTGCGGCTATCTTGCTTTTTTGTGTATATATTACATATATATATGTATTGTGTGTGTGTGTGTGTGTGTGTGTGTGTGTGTGTTTAATAAAATATCTGAATTATGCAAATAAAATTCATTTGCATAATCAAAAATAACATTACCAACTAAACATTCTCTACACATAATCAATATTTTAAACGAACTACAATGCTCAAATAACAAATGCAAAGATAAATGTTTTTTTATTACTGACAAATTTTTTATCAGAATTTACAGTCCTGAATCAATTTTTTGTAGAGACGCCCAATTTGGGCGTCTCTACGTGTCCTGCGCAGGGAATTTCCGATTAGTATCTGACTTTTCAAATTGCGTCAAACTTTGGCAAAAAAATCCACAATCCGTCATTCTGAACTTGTTTCAGAATCCTCTGCACAAAAAAGGTTGCGGGTCAAGCCCGCAATGACGGATCGTTCTCTGTCCTATTTTTTTCCTCTTTGGTTCCGGCTTGTCCGGGTTAGGTATTCCTGAACAAGATTTTAATCAATTTCAAGAATTGTATTCAAATAGTCAATTTGATTTCAAATCATAGAATTGACTGTAGATTAAAGCTATATAACACAAAAATGGAGCGCAAAATTCGCAAAATAGTTATGTTAATAATCAATTCTTTATCAGTTCCATCAATTCGTTGATTGACAGTTTCGCCGACTGGTCGCTACCTTCGAGTAGCGAATCGGCGAGGTCGCGTTTAGTATTGTGGAGTTGGATGATTTTCTCCTCGATAGTCTGTTCGGCGACTAAGCGATAGACCGTTACCGGGCGATTTTGTCCGATACGGTGCGCACGGTCTGAAGCCTGGTCTTCTATCGCCGGGTTCCACCACGGGTCGAGATGAATCACGTAATCGGCGGCGGTGAGGTTGAGACCCAATCCGCCCGCTTTGAGACTGATCAGGAAGAAATCGCCATATCCGCCCTGAAAACGACGCACTTCCGAATCCCGTCGCGCCATTGGAGTTGAGCCGTCAAGATAGCAGTACGTATAATTATCCTTATCGAGCGCCTTGCGGATGAGGCTGAGATGCGTAACAAACTGACTGAAAACCAACGCTCGATGTCCGTTTTCCTTCAATTCGGAGGCTATTTCGAGAAACGTGGACAATTTCGTCGATTCGATAGTGATGTCGGGCGATATCAGAGCCGGATTACAGCAAGCCTGTCGCAGACGAGTGATTTCGGCAAGCGCTTTCAGATGTTTTGCGCCCTGCGTACTGTCGTCTTTTTCGAGAGATTTGAGCGCATTGCGACGTAAAGTTTCGTAAAACGCCATCTCTTCATTGCTCAGCGTTATTTTCCGGACAATCTCCGTTTTCGGCGGAAGTTCGTCGAGTACAGCGGTTTTAGTACGTCGCAGGATAAACGGCGTAATCATTTTTTTGAGCCGTTCACGAGTTTTTTCATTATCGGGACGGACGAAAGTTTCGGTAAAATGCGAGAGGCTGCCGAGCAGTCCCGGGTTGATAAACTGAAACAGATTCCATATTTCGCCCAGATGGTTTTGTATCGGCGTACCGGTCAGTATCACACGGAAATCGGACTGTAACAGCATGGCGGCTTTCGAAGTCTGGGTGTTGAAGTTTTTGATTGCGTGCGCTTCGTCGAGTACTACCGTTGCCCATCGTTTAGCCGTGACAATTTCTTCTTCGGACAACAACAGTCCGTAGGAAGTCACCAGCAAATCGCCGGCATTGAGCGAGGCAAGCGTTACAGCGCGTTCGTTATTGTTGCGCAATATCTTGACATTAAGCGACGGAGCGAAACGATTGACTTCGCTTATCCAGTTCGGCATCACCGACACGGGCGACACAACTAAGGCTGCCCCGATATGCGCGCGATGCAGCAGTACGGCAATAGTCTGCACGGTTTTACCCAATCCCATATCGTCGGCGAGGCAGGCTCCGGCGCCCCATTCCGACAGTCGAATCATCCACTGAAAACCGCTGACCTGATACGGTCGCAACTCTGTCTGCAACGACAGCGGCACAGGCGCTTCCGTCAATTGCGCCGTTTGCAGACGTTTACGAAAATCGTGCCATGCCTTATCAATGCTGACGTTTTCGAAATCGTCGAACACATCTATCAGCGAAGCGGAAGCAAAACGGTTGATGATAACTTTATCCTTCGATTCGGCGGCGACGTCGGCAATTTCGGACAGCCGTCGCCGGAGTTGTTCGGTAAGCGCAAGAAATTCGCCGTTGCTCAATTCCACAAAACGCCCGTGACTTTGACGAATCATTTCGAGTAATGTACTAACCGTCAGCACCGTATTTTCGTCCACTTTCAGTTCGCCTTCGAGTTCGAACCAGTTGATATTGCTTTTTACACGAAGACTGAGATTGCTGCCTGTGATTTTTTTACGTATTTTCAGACGCTCGCCTTCGGGCCACTCGACCACCGAAATATCCTGATGACGTTGCAAAATTTCGAGCAGTTCGAGCGTGTCAAGCGGATTGTCGAAAGTCATCAGTCCTTCGTCGGAAGTCTTGATATTTCCTATTGCACGTATATCGTCAAGAATCAGCCTGTTGTACTTCATTTCGTCGTTGAGATTACGTGTGACGCGCACACGTTCGTCCTCTTCGGCGGCGATAAGCGCTCTTCCGCCGCGTCCCGGCTTGCAGTACGGCGGATGCGAACCGAAAGGCTTGACAAACAGTTCGGCTTTGATACCGTCGCCTATCGGCAACAGTTGCACACGGATACGCGAATCGGGTTCGACCTGTCGCGCCTGAACGTCATTTTCATCGACCACCAATTCGGACTGTACCTGAATATATACGCTGAAATGTTTCACTATCTCCATCAGTTTTTCGTATCCACGTTCGGGTACGGGCTTGCTTTTCGATATCGCATTGATAATATCGCATTGAAACCTTGTGATTTTATACACTTTATAACGTGTGTTGGTTTCTTTGACAATGATGACGCCTTCGTGCGGATTGCTTATGTCGCATTCCATTTTATAAGTGTTGCCCGCCGATTTCACAACATTGATAACCGGTTGCGTAGCAATAAGTTCGACAGGGATATCGCTATGCTCCAGATACACGTACGGATGCCCGACCATTTCGTAAATAGCGTTACGTCCAAGCGAATACGACGAGCGGGTTTCGCTTGTGGCGATATTTCTGTCCTGCCATGTCATGCCATCGACTTTCCCTTCGACGAAACTTCGCATGGCGATATTTCTTCCGGCGCTCCATACTCCGGAGGCGTTGCGCGTCTGGAGTATCGGCGTGGCGTTGAGTTGGTTGGGAAAGAAACGGTATGCTACGCGCGCTTTATCGTTATCGACGTCTTTGTTGGCGACCATCCGCACCGCATCAAGCGTAAAAAATGAATTGAGTTGCCTTTCCCATTCTTCCAAACGCACGATTTGCGCAAGCGCCGGCTTGTATTTCAGCCTTGCGGCGATGTTGTCGAACAGTTGTTTATATTCCGGATCCGGAAACCATTTTGTCAACAGATAAGCCGTTTCGTAAGCAATGACATAATGCTTGTTTTCAAACGCTTGACGTGTGTATTTTGCTATCTGGACTTCCATGTCGAGCGACTTTTCCGTCATTCCCACAGCGACTGCCCGCCACAGGATTTGTTCCGGCTCCGCGTCTTTGGAGGATTGCAGATAAACGACTGTCTTTTCGGCAAATGACGCATCCTGAAGATAGTATTCGCAGACTTTCCGGAAAAAAGAATAGACAGTGGTCGGCGTTTTTCCTTTTTCTTCCGTTATCTTCCTGAATACCGGCTTATAATACTCTTCTCCTTTCATTAAATACGCCGCAATATAGAACATTGCCGTTTCCGGATCAACAGGGAGATATTTGCTTCTGTATGAGCGCCGTTGCTTGCGCATTCCCTGTTCGAACATAGCCAGCGATTCACTGATATCTCCTTTTAAAAAATCGATAATCGCTTCCGCAAACGGATTCGTCATTTCGTTGTAGTACGAATATGTTGTAGATAATTGCTGCGCTAACTTGAAATTGCCCTGTGCCATAGCCATTTCGGCATGTTGCGAGTTCAGGTTCAGACTGGCGACCTGAGATTGCGTCATTTTTCGTTCAATGATTTGCAACAGTTCGAACGAGCCTAATCTTTCGATTGTCTTCGATAAAATATTGCTGTATATCATTTCGAAAGTGAGTTTGTTGAGTTTTGGAAGATGCTCGTCATAAGCCGGTTGTAAAAAAAGACTTGCAATCTCATGCAACTGGTCTCTATTGTATAATGTCAATTCTCTTTCGGCGATCGTCAGTTTTTCGGGATAAAAAAACAGCGCTGTCAGAAAATTAAATAACTTGTCGTACCGGAATTTGTTGTAAAAGTAATAACCGAATATGCTCCTTTTCGAATAAATGGTCATCTCTTTACTGTAAATCAACGGAAACAGCCACACAACCACAGGCACATCCGCAACGTAACCGCTACCGTAAGGACTCATAATGAGTATTTTCGATTGCATTTCCTGCTTGGTGACTGCGTCGATTTTATCCCGCCCGATGTCCGGAAAAATTTTGGCAAGATCATCCACAGTCAGCGGCTCATAAGTCAACGCAAGAAAATTAACGATTTTCCGCGAATCTTCGTCAAACGATTGATACCTCTGTATTAAATCTTCTATCATAATCACCAAAATATAAGCCGCAAAGTTAGCATAAAATTCTCAATTAATGTCAACTATTATTTTGTATTTTTTACAAAAATTATTTCGTCTTGAAGTTTATTGTATAATCTTTCATTGATACTCCGTTTGGTGTTTTGAAAGATAATCCTGTCAAAACAAAATTATATGTTTTATTATTTTCTAATTCCCAACCAATAATGATCGATTTTTTGTCATCTGAATAATTGAATGTTTTCATATTGGGAAAAGTTTCTTTGCTGTCGCCATAATTGATAGAGTATCCTTTTCCTAATAGTTGCTTGTCAAAATTTATTGTAATTTGTTTCAAAGAAGGATCAATATTTTGGTCGCCATTTGTAAACTCATTGATTGAAACAACTTTTGGTCGTTTTTCGTCAAATTTTATCAGGTAGTTGTCAATATTTCTTGCGTAACCGTCATACGCATTTATGATATTTGGCAGATAATTTTCCAAAGTTGGATAAATATTTCTCTGTTGGTCATATTTTTCAAGTTCTGCAACCAATTCTTCAATCCACAAAAAACTACGATTTAGTTGTTTATTAATTTCGTCTTGAATTTCTTTGTCGGAAAATTTATGGTCTTTCATATATTTAATAACTGATGCTCTTACTAATGCTTCATTAAGCATTATTTTCCAATTTCCGTAAGCTTGGCTACTCATTTCGTTTTCTACGACTTGATATATTTTTTCGCCACTTTCTCTAAACGGGTCGGGATTTTTTTCTAATAAATAGTTTACAAATGAATGATTGAACTCGTGTAAAAGCGTAGGAAAATAATCATTCAAGTCAAATTTAGTCATTCCTAAACTATCTACGCTCCAAGTACCCATTATTGCGTAAACTTCTCTTTTTCCATTTGAAAAAGTAATTGATGTTCCATAATTTCCACCACCGTTGCCAAGTCCGTTTACGATAATAAATTTTTCGGTTGGTTCTTTACCATAAAAAGTAGTGTACCAAGTCAAATCCAAGTGCTCATAAATAGGAAGGAACTTTTTACCGACATTTTTGTATAAGTTTTGGTTTTCTTTGAAAAACTTTTTGCTGTTACTTTCTTTGTAGAATTTTTTCAGAAGTTTTACAAATTTGTAAGCATTGTCTTTTCCCCACCGTTCATCGGGTATTTTATCGGTAAATTCAACCAAAGGATTAAACTTATTGTCAAGATGAATCGCCATACTCATTACAGCATCGTAACTTACACTGTTTTCTTCTCGTAGTTTTTTAATAAAAGTAATTAACTCGTGGTTTTTATATGGCTTATAGTGTGCCTGAATTTTGTCTGTATAAAGTTTGAACCATTCAGAACTATATTCTCTGCTATCAGCAAGTCGAAAGACAATACTTAAAATTTCTATTCGTTCATCTACTTTTGGTTTTTCTAATGTGTTTGATTTTTGTCCAAAACTGCAAGTTGTTAATAAACTAAAAAATAATGTCGTTAATAATTTCATTTTTGTTCTGTTAAGCTGACGCACAACTTGTTTATATACGCCATAAAACTGCCGAACCTCCAGCATCGACGCCTTGCCTGCTACCTCATTTTTCAGGGCGTTGTGGGTCGCCCGATTTTTATTTGTATAATTGACCATATCTTTGTCATAAACACTTGACCGTATTTTCGGCTATAATATTTATAAGTTCATCCGAAATCATCTTTTATTCCTCATAATAATATGAATAATCAATGCCTTTCATAAACATTTCGCGGTCGTTGATTTTGTTGGTAAGGGCATTTTTGAGTAACGCTCTAATATTATCTGAATTTGAAACACTTTGTTGCATTGCGTTCAGATAATCATTTTTGTTGATTGTACTCCAGTCAACGCATTTTTTCAGTGAACGCTTTAACATTAAGTCGAGCCATATCCTTGTGCTTCTACCGTTGCCTTCCATAAAAGGGTGAGCGACATTCATTTCCACATACTTATCAACAATCTCGTCAAAAGTGGTTTCGGGCATATTTTCTATTGTTTTCAAGATAGCAGGAAAATAGAGTGCATTGGCAAAAGTGAAACCTCCTTTGCTTATATTTTTATCCCGTATTTTTCCCGCAAAATCGTAAAGCCCGCCAAACAGGTAGGCGTGAATTTGTTGCAAACATTTTATGCTTCCGGGTTCCAAACTCACCAATATGCCGCTCTCAAACAATGAATATGCCTTTTTCTTGCTTTGCCCGTCAATAGTATTGTCGCTGTAAAGAAACCAATCCAAAAATTTCATTGCCTTATTGTTGGGAAAATTTTT
>JAISXV010000060.1 GCA_031270335.1 Prevotellaceae bacterium
TCCACTGTGACGGGCAAGGTAGCTGACGGTATCCCGGTCGCTGTCTCGGAAGAAACGGCTTACCCGTTCGACGAATCTATTCGTTTTAAAATCTCCTTCCCCGACAAGAAGCGGAAAAATGCCTTTTTCCCGTTCCACCTGCGTATTCCCGGCTGGTGTACATCGCCGGTTGTCCGCCTGAACGGGGAAGTTGTCGACGTGGACGCCCATACGGGCGAAATCACGCACATCAGCCGCGAATGGCAGGAGGGAGATGTCCTGACGCTGGAGCTGCCCATGCAGGTGAGCGTCGACACATGGTACGACGGCGCAGCCGTAGTGGAACGCGGGCCCTTAGTCTATGCCTTGAAAATGAACGAAAACTGGGAGAAGAAAACATTTGAGCCATCCGCAAGTGAACGTTACGGACAATGGTATTATTTTTTGTAGTATCTTTGCAACGATTTTTATTCGGAGTTTTTAACGGGGATTTCGGCTCCCTATAAAAATCAAAATAGACAAAATAATTTTTAGGAGTCCCCTTTAGAAAAATATAAGAAAATGGACATAAAAATTTTCAATTTAATCATTTTAGACGAGAGCGGCTCAATGAGCAGCATCAAACAGCAAGCCATCAACGGCTTCAACGAAACGGTACAGACAATCGTGTCCGCGACGATAAAACATCCGGAACAGACGCATTTCGTATCGCTGGTAACGTTCAACGGCAACGGCATTAAAACTGTTTACGACAGGAAGGAAGCGAAGACCGTATGCGAACTGGACGACAAGACTTACTCTCCGAATTGCAATACCCCGCTGTATGACGCAATGGGATCGGCGCTTACAAATCTTGTAAAAAACGTCGAAACAGAAGACAAAGTCCTGGTAACCATCATCACCGATGGCGAAGAAAATGCCTCCGTAGAATATTCCGGAAAAGCAATCAAAGCGCTGGTAGAAGAACTTAGGGCTAAAGGCTGGGTATTTGCTTACATCGGCGCCAATCAGGACGTAGAAAAAGTAGCGGCAACTATTTCTATAACCAATAAGATATCTTTCGATGCATCATCTCATGGCGCTAGGGCAATGTATGAAAAGCTAGACAGTTGCTATTCGATATTTTTCGACAGAGTCGCAGATAAAGAATCGGACTTCGACTTGCAATATAACTTTTTTGCAGAAGACAAAACGGATGATTAATTAAGTCGCAACAGATTAATGTGGATGTTCGCTGCTATTATTTGGATTCGTTGATGAATTTCAATCCGTTAAAATGTATGCGGAAATACTGATAAAAGAAGGACATGATTTTTGGTATGACGGAAAAGACAGGTCGGAACTATTTCGGTAAATAAACAGAAAAAGGGTATTGTCCGAGACTAAATTATTATCAAATTGGGTTAGGATTAATAAGATTGTAGGATTTAGTGCGCCCGTAAAAGTTGTAGAAAGTTGTAGAATAAATAATGTAGATATTTAATTTTATACTAACTTTGCCGCCTTAAAATGTAAATGAATTTTGATATAATCTGTACATTATGAGCGGTATTGACAGATAAAAGTTAATTGAAAATGAGTAATAAATTAAATATTCTCTGGACTACAGGCGACAGGATTACATCGCTCAATATGTTGAGTATATATGTTTTAAACTCAAAAATAAAAGGCTGGTGGAACGATATTAATGTGATTATATGGGGCGCTTCGGCAAAACTTGTCGCTCAAGACACTCAGGTACAGACAGAAGTTCTGGAAATGATTCATAGCGGAGTTCATGTTGAAGCCTGTAAAGATTGCAGCGATGTATGCGGAGTATCAGACGAACTGGAGAAATTGGGCGTCGAAGTGAGATACATGGGCGAATCGTTGACCCAATATATAAAATCGGAATATGTTATTACAATTTAATTAAAATGAAATGAAAAAAGAGTCGCAACATATTGAATTTAAGGAGAAGTGGAGAGATGAATTTTTGAAAACTTTGTCGGCATTTGCCAATACTGCCGGCGGACGTATGTATATTGGGATTCGTGACGACGGTAGCGTTTGCGGTATTAACAACACAACCAAATTGTTGGAGGATTTGCCTAATAAAATCACTAACATTCTGGGTATTCAGGCAAATGTTTACGAACGAAAGAAAGATAATCTGAAATATATTGAAATAAAGATAAATAAAAGTTCTTATTCGGTTTCTTATAGTGGGGGGTTTTATATCCGAAGCGGAAGCGTGACCAGAGAATTGACAGGCAATGCTTTACAACACTTTTTGCTCACTTCTAACAATATGACTTGGGACGAAATGACTGTTCCCGATGCTTCGTGGGACGAAATCGACGAAGAGACAGTGCGTTTGTTTATTGATAAAGCTGCGCAAACGAACCGTTTACCGCCGAATATTAAAGAATACAACACTAAGGATTTGTTCGAACGGTTGGGCTTATCTAAAAAAGGATTATTGACGAGGGCAGCTTTGTTGCTTTTCTCAAAAATACCTACTCATTATTTTCTTCTTGCTGTGTGTAAAATCGGACGTTTTCTCGGAAACAGTCATACTGATTTAAAGATGGATGACTTGGTAGAATGTCCACTTTTCCAGATGCCCGACCGGATTATGGAAACGCTTGAATCAAAATATATGCAAACGGAATTTACATACAAAGGATTACAACGTATCCCTGTTTGGGAATATCCGGAAGCAGCATTGCGTGAAGCTATTATGAATGCAATCATACATCGCGACTATGGCAGTAATACTTTTTTCGTTATTAAAGTTTTTGACGACAACATGGAAATATGGAATGAAGGTGAATTAATGGAGCCTTTGGATATAAAATCGTTGAAAAAGCAGCATTTGTCACGTTTACGCAACAAATTGATTGCAAATATATTTTATCGTTCGGGTTATGTAGAATCATGGGGACGAGGCACATTGAAAATGTTGGAAGATGCACGGGCAGGCGAATATAAGGAGCCTGAATTTGAGAATTTTGAAGGTGGTATATTAGTCAGATTTGAAAGAAAGTTATTAAAAAAAGAAACATTTGAAACAAAACAATCAATTTCAGATATTTACAAAATCAAATATGCAGATGACATACTGAAAATGATTAAAGAAAATCCGATGATTACAAATAAAGAAATGTCACAAAAACTCTCTATGTCTGATAGAAATGTAAGAAGAATTTTAATAGAACTTGTAGAGGCAAAAATAATAGACAGAATTGGGTCAAAAAGAGCAGGTACATGGGTGATTATCAATGATGTTATAAAAAATAGTAAATAATTAGATAATTATGGCAATATATAATAGTGGTGAAAATACGCAAAAGATGAAAAAATGGTTGTATAATTGGCTTATTATTACGATTTTACAAAAATGTCCTAAAAGATGTCCTAAAAGATGTCCTAAAAATGTCCTAAAAGATGTCCTATTAAAATTGGAACGATATGGTTATTAAGATATTAAATGATTTATGATAATGCAGATAGATAAAATATTGCGTATATATTTGGGTGATACATGGGCGTTGATTACGGAATTTGTTCTTATTGGCGTTGCGTTGTTGGCTGTGTATGCGACACTTGCGCTCATACTGATATACGCCGAGCGGAAGATTTGCGGATTTTTTCAGTGCCGGCTTGGACCGAACAGAGTAGGAAAGTGGGGTATCCTGCAATCTGTCGCCGACATGGTTAAGATTTTACTTAAAGAGTTGATACACATCAATCGAGCCGACCATTTTCTGTTTCGTCTGGCTTCGTTTGTCATTATTGCTGCCTCGATATGCACATTTGCGGCTTTGCCGTTTGCTGACGGCGCTCATGTAATCGACTTTAACATAGGTATTTTCTATCTTATGGCGGTTTCGTCGCTTGGCGTTGTCGGCATTCTTATGGCGGGATGGTCGAGCAACAGCAAATACACTATGATTGGAGCCATGCGAAGTGGCGCTCAACTGATAAGTTACGAAATATCAGCGGGTTTATCCCTGTTAGTCATAGTGATTCTTTCGGGAACGATGCAAATATCGGAAATCGTTGCGCAACAGTCGGAAATGTGGTTTATTTTCAAAGGTCACATCCCTGCATGTCTGGCGTTTTTGACCTATCTCATTGCAGGACACGCCGAAACCAATCGAGGACCTTTTGACCTTCCCGAAGCGGAATCGGAACTGACAGCAGGATATCACACCGAATATTCCGGAATCCGGTTCGGATTCTTTTATCTTGCCGAATATCTTAACATGTTCATTATCGCAGGAATAGCAAGCACAATGTTTCTCGGCGGATGGATGCCATTGCACATTCCGGGTTGGGATTTGTTCAATAACACAATGGATTACATTCCTTCGGTGGTATGGTTTTTCGGAAAGACGTTTTTCTGCATATTCCTTGCATTGTGGGTTCGCTGGTCGTTTCCACGTTTGAGAATCGACCAACTGTTGAATCTCGAATGGAAAATATTGATGCCGATATGTTTAATCAACTTAATACTGATGACTCTTGTTGTAGTACTATAAAATGATGAAGAAGGAATTTGGATATATAAGAGAAATATTTACAGGCAGTTATCGTTTGCTTCAGGGCATGTATATCACGTTTTTGAACATGATACGTCCGAAAGTGACGCAGCAATATCCCGAAAACAGAGGTAAAAAAATCTATCCCGAACGTTTCCGCGGACTGCTGACCATGCCGCATAACGAACAGAATCAGCACAAATGCACCGCTTGCGGTATTTGCATGATAAACTGCCCTAACGGAACTATCAACGTAATAAGTAAAACCGTTGAAACAGTGACAAATACTACCACTCCGGAAGGAGAAATCAAGTCTGTCACAAAATCGAAAAAAGCGCTCGACAAATACATGTACGATTTGGGATCTTGCATATTTTGTGCGCTTTGCACGTCGTCATGTCCACAGGATGCAATCGAATGGACAAATGCCTTCGAACACTCTGTGTTTACGAGAGATAAACTGTTCAAACAGTTGAACAGGGAAGGGTCGGAATTGATAACAAAAAATAAGGAATAATATGGGAGCAACAGCCAATATGATAGTATTTTACATCTTGGGGACATTGATAATTGTCTCGTCTGTGCTTGCCGTAACATCGAAAAGAATGTTGAGAGCGGCAACCTATCTGCTTTTCGTACTGATTGGTACGGCAGGTTTATATCTGTTGTTGAACTACCATTTTCTCATGGGAGTACAATTGTCGGTATATGCGGGAGGTATTCTTATCCTCTTCATTTTCGCCATTTTACTGACGAGCGCAAAGGGCGACAAGTTTGAACCGCGCGATAAGCAGAAAGTCCTGTACGGAATCGTCGCCGCTTTGTCAGGCGTGGCGGTTACTCTGTTTGTTACATTGAAATACAGGTTTTTATATCCCTACAACCCGACTGTCGCAGGGGATAAAGAGATAAGTATGAAAGAGATAGGACATGCGCTTGTGGGAACGGAAAAATATCAGTATCTCCTGCCGTTCGAAGTTCTGGGAGTATTGCTACTCGCCTGTGCCATAGGAGGTATATTAATCGCACGTAAAAGATAATAAAATTTCGAGATATGATACCAATGGAATATTATTTGATTATCAGTATGGTAATGTTTTTTGCAGGAATATACGGCTTTATCGCCCGAAAAAACCTGCTCGCAATATTGATTTCTCTTGAGTTGATACTCAATTCGGTAGAGATTAATTTCAGCGTATTCAACCGCTATCTTTATCCGGAACATCTGGAAGGAATGTTTTTCAGTCTGTTCGGAATTGCCGTTTCGGCGGCTGAAACAGCGATTGCTATCGCTATCATTATCAATATATACCGAATCAGACAGGATATTGATGTACGACATATTGATAAAATGAAAAATTAAAACGGATTATGGAATTTACTTTATTGATATTGATTATCCCGCTGTTTATGTTTTTGTTTCTGGCGTTGGCGGGTCATAAATTGAAGCCGGAAATTGCCGGCGTTACAGGAACAATAGGAATGGCAGCGGCTACAATATTGTCATACATAACGGCTTACACTTATTTTTTTGGCGCAGGCAAAATCGACGGTGTTTATCAGAAGATAACGACGGTGTCTGTCGAATGGCTGCGTTTTTCCGATAAACTGCATATTGATTTGGGGATTTTGCTCGACCCGATTTCGGTGATGATGTTAGTCGTTATAACCACCGTATCGCTTATGGTTCACCTGTATAGCATCGGATACATGCACGGCGAAAAAGGTTTTCAGCGATATTATGCTTTTTTGTCGCTTTTCAGTTTTTCGATGCTGGGATTAGTCGTTGCCACAAACATTTTCCAGATGTATATTTTCTGGGAATTAGTCGGCGTGTCATCTTATTTGTTGATAGGATTTTACTACACAAAACCTTCGGCGGTTGCAGCATCTAAAAAAGCCTTTATCGTAACCCGTTTTGCCGACCTCGGTTTTTTGGTCGGAATCCTGATATTGTCTTATTACACAGGCACATTCGACTTCGATTTGCTGACGGAGGACAAAGGCGCGCTGGTCACCGGTTCTACTGCCGGAGTTTCGTTTCTGGGAATCTCGGCGGCGACATGGGCTATGACTTTGATTTTCATGGGCGGAGCAGGAAAATCGGCAATGTTTCCTTTGCACATCTGGTTGCCGGACGCAATGGAGGGACCGACGCCCGTTTCGGCTCTGATACACGCTGCTACAATGGTAGTTGCGGGAGTGTATTTAGTCGCAAGGCTGTTTCCCGTCTATTTCTTCGCCTCGCCCGAAACGCTGACGCTGATTGCATATATCGGCGCTTTCACCGCATTGTTTGCCGCAATTATCGCTGTTACTCAGACGGATATAAAACGTGTGCTGGCGTTTTCGACTATTTCGCAGATTGCGTATATGATGGTTGCTCTGGGCGTTTCGAGTTTCGACGGACACGATGGACTCGGATACATGGCTTCTATGTTTCACCTGTTTACGCACGCATTTTTCAAAGCCTTGCTCTTCCTCGGCGCGGGGGCGGTGATACATGCCGTCCACAGTAACGAAATGGGCGAAATGGGCGGACTGCATAAGTATATGCCTGTCACAAGTATAACGTTCCTGATAGCCTGTTTTGCCATCTCGGGAATACCGCCTTTCTCCGGTTTTTTCAGTAAGGATGAGATTCTTGCCGCCGCCGCTCATCATGATACGGTATTGTACGTCGCGTTGTGGGTAGTCGCCGGACTGACTGCGTTTTACATGTTCCGGTTGTATTTCGGGATTTTCTGGGGAAAACGACGCGAATATCATCACAAACCCCACGAGGCGCCCTGGATTATGCTGACTCCGCTGGTATTTCTTGCTGTGCTTTCGTGTGTTACGGGAATTGTGCCTTTTGCTGATTTTGTCAGCAGCGACGGAAAACCGTTTGAGGCTCATATCGACTGGAGTATCGCTGTGCAAAGTATATTCATTGCTGTGGCAGGAATCGTGTTTGCTTCAATTTTATATCGGAAAGACAGCGAAAAACCTGCGAAAATCGCTGTCAAATTCGGCGTTCTCTATACTGCCACAGTGAAAAAATTCTATCTCGACGAAATCTGGATGTTCATCATTCAAAAAGTGATTTTCAAATATATATCCACTCCAATAGCATGGTTCGACCGGCACGTTATCGACGGAACAATGAACCTGACCGGTCATGCTAC
>JAISXV010000255.1 GCA_031270335.1 Prevotellaceae bacterium
TGGACGAATGGATCTATTTCTTCAAGCACAACAGTGTTAAAGACGAATTTACTGCAAAGGGATTAAGTAAAGTGCGCAAAGTTTTGCTGTACGAAAATCTTACTCCCAATGAAAAGGCAGAATACGACAAAATACTGGAAGTACGGCGTGATAATCAGGTCGCTCTGGATTCGGCGTTACTCCGGGTTCGCGTTGAATACGAACTGCAACTTGCCAGCGAACGCGAAGAAAAAGAAGCCGCCCTTGCTCGTGAACGCGAAAAAGAAGCTGCCCTTGCCCGCGCTCTTGCGGAATTGGAAGCATTGAAAAATAATAATCAACAGAAAGATTTATGAAAATACCTTTACGAAGCGCAACGATAACGGAAGGACGTCGAATGGCAGGAGCGAGAGCATTACTCAAAGCCAACGGAATGACCGAAGAACAGATGGGACGTCCGCTGATTGCAATAGTTAATTCGTTTACGCAGTTTGTGCCGGGGCATGTTCATCTCCACAATATCGGTCAGGAAATTAAAGAGATTATCGAAGAAGCGGGATGTTTTGCCGCCGAATTTAATACTATCGCCATCGACGACGGTATCGCAATGGGTCACGACGGGATGCTTTATTCGCTGCCGTCGAGAGATTTGATTGCCGACAGTGTCGAATATATGGTCAACGCACATCGAGCCGACGCCATGATTTGTATCAGCAACTGCGACAAAATCACTCCGGGAATGTTGATGGCGGCGATGAGGCTGAATATTCCCGCCATTTTTGTTTCGGGTGGTCCGATGGAAGCCGGAACGCTCGACGGTAAGCGTTTAGACCTGATTGACGCGATGGTGCAGGCGGCGGATACGTTTGTCAGCGACGAGACGATCCGGAAAGTCGAACAGTCGGCATGTCCTACCTGTGGCTCGTGTTCGGGGATGTTTACCGCCAACTCGATGAACTGTCTGAACGAAGCAATCGGAATGGCTTTGCCCGGAAACGGAACTATCATCGCAACTCATCGAAACAGGAAAAAACTGTTCGAAGACGCCGCCAAACTGATTGTTCAAAACGCTTCCCGTTATTATGCGAAAGGCGACGAATCGGTATTGCCGAAAAGCATCGCCACCCGAAAGGCGTTCCTTAACGCCATGACTTTGGATATCGCAATGGGCGGCTCGACAAACACTGTCCTGCACCTTCTGGCTATAGCGCAGGAAGCCGGCGTCGATTTCACTATGGACGATATCGACGCGCTGTCGAGGAAAACGCCATGTCTGTGCAAGGTCGCTCCGAACACAAACAAGTATTATGTTCAGGATGTTAACCGTGCCGGAGGAATAATTTCGATTATGGCGGAACTGTCGAAAGGCGGTCTGGTGGACGTTTCCGCAAAACGTGTCGATGGTCTGACATTGAAGGAGGCTATCGAACTGTACGGTATCAACGAAAAATCACCAAAGCAGGAATATATTAAAAGGTATAAATCGTCGCCCGGCGAGAAATTCAATCTTTTGCTTGGCTCACAGTTCTCGTATTTCAAAAGCTTCGACAACGACAGAACAGAAGGGTGCATACGAAATCTCGAAAACGCTTACAGCAAAGACGGCGGACTGGCTGTTCTCAAAGGTAATATCGCTCAGGACGGTTGCGTGGTCAAAACCGCCGGAGTGGACGAAAGTATCCTGAAGTTCAAAGGTACAGCCAAAGTTTTCGATTCACAGGACGCTGCCTGCGAGGGAATACTCTCGGGCAAAGTAGTCGAAGGCGACGTGGTTGTGATTATTTACGAAGGTCCGAAAGGTGGACCGGGGATGCAGGAGATGCTCTATCCCACATCGTACATCAAGTCAAAGCATCTGGGAAAAGAGTGCGCCCTGATTACCGACGGTCGTTTTTCAGGCGGCACATCGGGACTGTCGATAGGACATGTCTCACCCGAAGCCGCCGCCGGTGGAAATATCGCTCTCGTACATGACGGCGATATCATCGACATCAACATCCCCAACCGGACTATCAACGTTATCCTCTCCGACGAAGAACTGCAACAGCGTCGTACAGAAGAGGAAAATCGTGGAAAAGACGCATTTACTCCACCATTCCGAAAACGCAAAATCTCAAAATCGCTGAAAGCATATTCCAATATGGTGAGTTCGGCGGATAAAGGAGCGGTGAGGATTGTTTATTAAAGTTAAGAGTTAAGAGTCATTGCGGGCTTGACCCGCAATCTTTTTCCTGATTTCGCCAATGCGTCACCCAAATCGGTGACAAATAAGTCCGGAGGACTTCAATTTGAATAACCCCGTGCAAGCCGAAGGCGCAGCTCGGGGTATATGTCGCCAACTCTTTAGAACTGCGTAGCAGTTCAACTCTTACAGAGTTGATGTTCGTGGTTGCCTTACCCCGAACTGCGCTACGCTTGTTCGAGGTTATTCAAGTTGAACGCCTATATTCGGCGTTCTTGACCCCGTCATTGCGGGCTTGACTGGTCCGTCATTGCGGGCTTGACCCGCAATACGCGTTGGAAAAGTGTCGAAGTCAGGAGAACATGGAACTTATTCTTTCCGGATAGTTTTTTCGGGGCTGATTTTAGTGATAACCACTGTTGGAATCATCTGTGACAGAGAGATAAACACGAACGAGCAAACATTCAGCGCTATTACGCTCAACAAATCAATATTCATGGGAGCCGTAGAGAAAAAATAACTTTCGGGATTCAGATGTATGATTCCGAAACAGGATTGAAGGATGCACAGCGACAATCCCAGAATATTTCCGTACACAAGACCTCGCAGCACAATCATCGACGACCTGTATATAAATATCTTACGGATACTGAAATCCGTCATGCCCATTGATTTGAGTATTCCAATCATTGATATTTTTTCGAGAAGCATGATCAGCAGTCCAGATATCATGTTGAAGCCCGCCACCACGACCATAATAATCAGAATAATAAGCACATTCATATCGAGTATTGCGAGCCAGTTGAATATTTCGGGGAAAGCATTTCGTAGCGTTGTCACCTCGAGTCTTGAGCCGTCGTCGAAAGTCAGATAGCCGGCGATATCGTCGATTTTCACAAACGATTTGTCCATATCTTCGGGATTGTGGAGCATGATTTCCATTCCTGAGACTTGATTACTGTTCCAGCGGTTCAATCTTCGGATGTGCCGTATATCGCAGATAACGAAAGTCTTATCCATTTCCTCGAAATAAGTATTGTAGAGACCGGCGATTTTGAAACGTCTCACTCTCACGGGTTCCTGAATAAAATACATTTCGAACGAATCGCCGGTTTTCAGGTTCAGCATCTTCGACAAACTTACGGAAATTATCACGCTGTCCGACGCCACAGCCCCGCCGACCGGAAAGATATCTCCCTCAACCATATACTGTTCGAAAAACGACCAGTCGAAATCAGCGCCAACGCCTTTGAGGACAACGCCCTGAATATCGCTGTTAGCGCGAATTATCCCGCCTTTGTACGCATATTGCTGAATATGTTTCACTTCGGGCAATACGGCGATAGAACCGTAGAACTCGTAATCGTTTTGAATCGGCGGAGTATCAAACGAATAGTTTGAATCGAGATTGGCGATACGAACATGAGAATTGAACCCCGAAATCTTCTCTTTCAACTGAATCTTGAATCCCGACAACACCGCCGTCGCCACAATCATCACCGCAATGCTCAATGCGACGCTGAAAACGGCAATGCGAGTCATCACTTTGACCGGTTTATTGTCCTTACTAAAAGACAGTTTCTTTGCGATAAAAAATTCCGTATTCAATTCGTTTTGTTAAAAATGAGTGTATAACAAAATTTCCTGTAAATCTATTTTGCTTGTTTATCCCGAAAAAGATGCTCAAATTCTGCAAGTTTTTTCCTCAATTCTGCATTTTCTTTATCCTTTTCTTCGATAGTTTTATCCTTTTCTTCGATAGTTTTCTTATCTTCTTCAATAAGTTTATCCTTTTCTTCGATAGTTTTATCCTTTTCTTCGATAGTTTTCTTACCTTCTTCGATGATTTTATCCTTTTCTTTGATAGTTGCTTTGAGAGGATCTTTCAAGTTATTAAAAACACGTAAAAGTTCTCGTTCGCCTTCTATCTCTTTACGTTCTTCGGGGTCGGACGCCATTTCGCGGAGGATATCGGTGATAAGCGCCATATCTTCATTATCCGACTGATAGTGATATTCTTTCTCTACATCCGAACCACTTGCAACAAAATAATTCTGTTCAAAAATGCTGAGTAACTTATCAATATTTGAGGTGTAACGCACATCCGTTATCCGACCCGCCTG
>JAISXV010000268.1 GCA_031270335.1 Prevotellaceae bacterium
CCAAACCTGTCCATCGAATTACCATCAACAACCATAAACGTATATTTATCAGTGTTTATCCTTTCGCCATCATGTTCAAAAAAACTCGTTTCCATGTAAATGACAGCCTCGTTAAAATCCTTTTCAACGCTGCCCGCAGAAACTAATTTCAATGCCTTGTTCTTATATTTGTTCAATCTGGCATTAAAATTCGAGAGTGCTTTTCCCCACGTAAAATACAGTATGAAAAACATCGCTACACAAAAAACCAAAAATACTACAAATCCTTTCATATCATACTATTTCTTTTCGAGATGCAATCCCATTAAGATAAAAATTAACTCCTTTCTGATAACCTACTGATACTACAATCATTAAAATCGGTAATATCCTGTTCATTTCAGTATCAATTGCTAAAGGCACTATAAGTAAACACAATACCGCACATCCGAACGATCCAATGATCAACATATTTCTTTCGATCCGTTCAATCTGTTGATCTATAAAATAGATCAGATGCACCCATAAATCAAAGACATAAATTCCTGCTCCAAAAAGAAGATATTTCCCCGTATTTTCGAAACTGATTTGCTCAGATAAAAAAGATACAGGATCTCCAAACAGTTGCGGAAACGTTGTGTATGTGATTATTGACACCCACGCTAACGCAAGTACGCCTGATTTCAAAATTGCACCTGTTTTATTTATCGCTATCATCATTTATCTTTTTTCTATAATTTTTACTGTTTCTTTGGGAACTTTATATCTAACTTTCCCATATATACACTTTTCGGGATGAAACGAATAATACGGTTTGCCATCCCTTGTCGTTTCGGATACCAACAAACGGCATCTGAAACGTTTACATTCTTCTATTTTCGCATATTCTTTTTCGTACTTTTCGTATAACTTGTCCTTATTCAATTCCGGATGATTTTTTACCCAGATATCAAATGCGTCTTTGCTTTCGTATATACAATCGTAAAAGTCTATCGCTCTGCGCAGTTTATACTCGATTTTGTTTGTAGCGTCCCAATTATCAATTCTAAGGACAAAGAATGTATTTCTTTTGCGAGACAAACTTCTGTCTTCATCATCTACAAAAACTATTTCCCCATCTTTGACCCCAAACCTGTCCATTGAATTGCCATCAACAACCATAAGCGTGTATCCGTCAAGATTTATTTTTTCGCCGTTGTGTTCAAAAAAACCTCCTTTAATGCGAACAACAGCCTCTCTGCATGTTTTTTCTGCGCTGCCTGCAGAAACAAGTTTATGTACGTTTTCGTAATTTTCGTCTGACTGCAATTCCGTTTGTTGTCTCTTAAAATCCGAAAGAGACGCACCTACCGTAACATACAGTATAAAAATCATTGCCAAACAAAAAACCAAAAATCCAATCATATCTTTTTACGTTATAACAGTTTCTATACCTAAACTTTTCTTTTGTGGAAGCCCTTTTCCATTGTAGTAGAAAACAACTCCTTTCACTAAACCCATTGACAGTCCTGTGATTAGTACCGGACATATCCTGCTAACTTCCACATTGATTGTATAAGGAACAATCAACACACACAATACCGCACATCCTAATGCCCCGGAAACCAACAAATTCCTTTTAAGCCGTTTATCTACAGAATACAATATCTGTACTAACAAATCGAAAACATAAATCCCGATTCCAAAAAGAAGATATCTTCCCGTATTTTCGAAACTGATTCGTTCAGTCAAGAAACATACAGGATGTTCTAACAACTGCGGAAACGTTGTGTATGTGATTATTAAAACCCATATCAGCGCAAGTCCGGCAGATTTCAGAATTATACCTATGTCTTCTTTTTTTATCATCATCTACTTTTTCTCTATAATTTCAACATTATCATTTGGAATGAGATATTCAACCTTTCCGAAAATACGATTTTCGGGATGAAATGAATAGTGAACTTTTCTTTTACGTGTTGTTTCAGATACCAACAAACGACATCCAAGATGTTTACACTCTGCTATTTTCCCTTTGACTTCCGCTTCCGCATACAGTTGTTTACACTTGTCGGCGTCCAATTCCGGATGTTGTGCAACCCATGCGTCAAATTTGTCGGCGCTGTCGTCCTGACAATCGTAGAAATCAACAGGTTTACGGAGTTTATATTCAATTTTACCTCTTTGCTTGGGATACACATTAAGCACAAAAATCGAAGTTTTGTTAATGGGAGGATTTTTTTCTTCGGTTACAAAAACGACATCGCCGCTTTCTATACCGAATTTACGCATTGATTTCCCGTCAACAACAAAAGCCGTATATTCACTTTTGTTTATTGATTCTCCATCCAACACAAAAGATTCTTCTTCGTATCCATCTTCCAGCCAGACAACTGCTGTTCTACGTTTTTTTATGCTGCCGGCAGAAACCAACTTATATTTTACTCCCAATTTTTTGTCCTCTTCCCTCATTTTCGACACTATTCCTTTTGTCGTAAAGTAAAATAATACAACCAATATCACAAATAATACAACAACAACCACCATACTATAAATCTCCTATTTTTTTAATTCTCAATTTCCTGTTTCCGGCTTTCTTCGTTTTATCACTCATATATATAGCAACCGTTTTCATGTAACACATCGACAATCCGACAATTAGAAACGGGTAGATATTACTTACTCCCATATTTTTTGTAAATGATATGGCAAGAACACAGACGCTAACGCCTCCAAGTATCTGAACAAGAAATGTTTTATCAAGATGTTCATCAATTACATATAAAACCTGTATCATTAAATCAAACGTATATATTCCGAGTGAAAACAACAAAACTGTTCCGACATCTCCAAAAATATACTGTTCGGAAAGAAAAGTATTTCCTCTTTCCAACAATTCCGGAAACATCGTGCAACTTATTATCGTCACCCACAATAAAGCAAGTCCGCTTGCTTTCAGAATGATACCTGTTTTACTTTTTGCAATCATCTATCCTTTTATCCCTTTCTTACACTTTTATTTCGACTTCCACTCCCGAAGGCAATTCCAGTCGCATCAGGGCGTCCACTGTTTTTGGAGTGGAACTGTAGATGTCGAGCAATCGTTTATAATTGCTTAACTGAAACTGTTCGCGCGATTTTTTGTTCACAAACGTAGCACGGTTCACCGTAAATATCTTTGTTTGAGTAGGAAGAGGAATCGGTCCACTCACTACTGCTCCGGTGGCTTTAACTGTCCGTACAATTTTCTCGGCTGATTTGTCAACCAGAGAATGGTCGTATGATTTCAATTTTATTCTTATTTTTTGACTCATATTAAATTTTTTTATTCATCCAAATGTTTTTTACGTCCGCTTGACTTTTCGATAATATCTTTAGCCAGGCTTGCAGGAACTTCCGCAAAATGAGAAAATTCCATTGTTGATGTTGCCCTTCCCGACGTAATGGTACGCAGGACGGTTACATATCCGAACTGTTCCGACAAGGGAACTTTCGCCTTCACCGAGCGGGCATTGGCTTTCGATTCCATTCCCGTGATGTGTCCGCGACGTTTGTTGAGGTCGCCGATAACATCTCCCATATTTTCCTCAGGAGTAACGACTTCCAGCGACATCACAGGCTCCATCAGTATCGGTTTTGCCTTGAGCGCTGCATGACGGAACGCCGCACGTGCGCAGATTTCGAACGATAACTGGTCGGAATCGACAGGGTGGAACGATCCATCTTTCAAAACAACTTTCAGACTGTCAACAGGATATCCTGCCAAAGGTCCATTTGCCATCGCTTCTTTGAAGCCTTTTTCGACGGCAGGAATAAATTCTTTCGGAATATTTCCGCCTTTGACCTGATCTACAAATTGCAGTCCTGTAACTCCTTCGTCGCTCGGTCCTATTGATATGATTATATCGGCAAATTTTCCACGTCCGCCGGTTTGTTTCTTAAACACTTCCCGATGCTCGATAGTTCCGGTAAGCGCCTCTTTGTAATTCACTTGCGGAGCGCCCTGATTGATTTCGACGCCAAATTCGCGTTTCAGACG
>JAISXV010000047.1 GCA_031270335.1 Prevotellaceae bacterium
GCCGGATTTTCCGGAATAAGTTCCGCCGGCAGATATTTAAGACTGACAATATACTGCCCTTCCTCAAACGGCATCAACGCGTTAAGAAAACTTTTCAGCAACTCGGGATGTTCCCCAAAGATACGCTTAAAAGGTAAATCATTTTTCGGATCTAAATATCGTCCCATAATTGTATAATTCTAATATCAACGTGCAAAGGTAATGATTTTTTTTTATCCGGAATTTAAAATGTTTATACAACATTCATTTTCAGATTATATTCTGCCTGTTCAACACTGATTTTTTTTCGTAAAGCATAATCTTCGAGCTGGTCGCGGGCGATTTTGTCCACGCGGAAATATTTGCTTTGAGGATGAGCGAATACCAGAGCGCATACCGAAGCGACAGGCTGAATCATAAAACTTTCCGTGAGACTTACGGCAAGATTATTTTCGGCGTCCAGCAGGGCGAACAATTCCTTTTTTTCGCTGTGGTCGGGCGAGGTCGGATATCCGGGCGCAGGTCGGATACCGACGTAATTGCCGTTGAGCAAATCGGCGACGCTCAGGTTTTCCTCTTTGGCATAACCCCAGTATTTTGTCCTGATTTCCCGGTGGATATATTCTGCAAAGGCTTCGGCAAGACGGTCGGCGAGGGCTTTTGCCATTATTGCCGAATAGTCGTCGTTGGCGTCCTGAAACTCCTGCACGAGCGGTTCGAGTCCATGTCCGGCGGTAACGACGAAAGCGCCCAGCCAGTCGTTCAATCCCGAATCGACAGGCGCAATAAAATCGGACAGACAAATGTTCGGAGCGCCTCGGTTGTCAATCTGATTGCGAAGATTGTGGAACACGTTGAATTGAGAATTGGGAATTGAGAATTGAGAATTTCCGGCGGAGACAATAATATCGTCGCCGGCGGCGTTGGCGGGATATATTCCGAAAACAGCGCCCGGATGAACGTAATTTTCCATCCTGTCGAGCATCGTTTGAGCGTCAGACCAGAGTTTTCGCGCCTCGTTGCCGTAATCGGGATTATCCAATATTGCAGGATACCGACCTTTCAATTGCCAAAGCATAAAGAAAAAGTCCCAGTTGATATATTCCCTTAATTCCGACACGCTTACATTCAGTTTCCACGTTCCCTGCACGAGGGGCGCAACGGGCGGCTGCGATTGCCAATCGATTTTGAACGCATTGGCGCGAGCCTGTTCAAGCGACAGGTATTTAACCGCTTGTCGTTGCGTAGTATATGTGTCGCTCAGATATTGATATTCCTGTTTTGTCTTTTCTACAAATTTCTCCTTATCGCCGGACAGTAGCGCTCCGGCAACGGGAACACTGCGCGACGCATCTTTCACCTGTATGACCGGACCACTGTATGCAGGCGATATCTTCATGGCTGTGTGGAGTTTCGATGTTGTTGCGCCGCCAACAAGCAGCGGAATTTTCAGCCCGTGCAGCTCCATTTCGGCGGCGACGTGTATCATTTCTTCGAGCGAAGGAGTGATTAATCCGCTAAGTCCGACGATATCAACCTTTTTTTCGATGGCTGTTTCGACGATTTTCTGTGTAGGCGTCATCACGCCCAAATCAATGATTTCGTAATTGTTGCACGACAAAACTACGGCGACAATATTTTTCCCAATATCGTGAACATCGCCTTTTACCGTGGCGAGCAGGATTTTACCGGCGCTTCTGCCCGCTTCGGACTTCTGCGCCTCAATGACCGGCTGAAGATGCGCTACAGCGCGTTTCATCACTCGCGCGCTCTTAACCACCTGTGGCAAAAACATTTTTCCGGCGCCGAACAAATCGCCGACTCTGTTCATTCCGTTCATCAGCGGACCTTCGATTATCTCGATTGCCCGTTCGTATTTCTGCAATGCTTCGTCCATATCTTCAACAACAAAAGCGTCGATTCCTTTTATCAGCGAGGTTGCAATCCGCTCTTCGAGCGACAATTCGTTTCTGTTGTCCGGCGATTTGGACTGTTGCTGTGCGGCGTCGGAATTTTTGAGTTTTTCGGCAGTCTCAATCAGACGTTCCGTAGCGTCGTCCCGACGATTGAGAACCACATCTTCAACGAGTTCGAGGATGTCTGCCGGTATTTCATCGTACACCTGCAACATTCCGGCGTTCACAATGCCCATATCCATTCCCGCTTTGACGGCGTGATACAAAAATACGGAATGTATCGCCTCGCGTACAACATTATTCCCTCGAAACGAAAACGACAGGTTGCTTACGCCTCCGCTGATTTTGGCGTATGGCAAATTGGCTTTTATCCATTTTATGGTGTTGATAAAATCGACGGCGTAATTATCGTGTTCTTCGATACCCGTCGCAATACTCAGTATGTTAGGGTCGAAGATTATATCCTGCGGCGGAAAATCAAGTTCGTTTACCAGAATATCGTAAGCCCGCCGGCATATTTCCGTTTTACGGGCAAACGAATCGGCTTGCCCCCGTTCGTCGAAAGCCATGACTACCGCCGCAGCGCCGTATTCTCTGATTTTCGACGCCCGATGCTTGAACACCGTTTCGCCTTCCTTCAAACTGATTGAATTGACTATCGACTTGCCCTGCACGCATTTAAGCCCCGCTTCGATGACCTCCCATTTCGACGAATCAATCATCACCGGAAGTTTGATGACGTCGGGTTCGGCGGCTATGGTATTGAGAAAATGCGTCATACACTTTTCGGCGTCGAGCATGGCGTCGTCCATGTTCACGTCGATGACCAAAGCGCCATTTTCGACTTGTTCACGGACAATTTCGACAGCTTCGTCGTATTTTTCTTCACGTATCAGTCGTGCAAACTTCCTTGAACCGGCAACATTAGCCCGTTCGCCGATATTCACAAAATTGATTTCGGGAGTTATAACGAGTTCATCCAGACCGCTTAGATGCAGATAACCTTTCTCTTTGTCCGACAATTTCATGGGCGTCCTCACGGTTTTTGCTTTTGCGGCTGCGTTTCCGATAGCTCTGATATGCTCAGGCGTTGTGCCACAGCATCCTCCAACAATATTTACCCATCGGTTATCAATAAATTCGCCTATCCGTTCAGCCATCGCTTCGGGCGTTTGCTCGTACTGTCCGAACTGATTCGGCAATCCCGCATTCGGATGTACGCTCACGTAACATGTTGCTATCGAAGATAATTGTTCGACGTAAGGCTTCATCTGTTCGGCTCCCAGAGCGCAGTTGATACCTGCACTTAATATGTCGAAATGCGAGACGGAGCAAAAAAACGATTCGACAGTTTGTCCCGACAAGGTGCGCCCGCTACGGTCGGTGATTGTAGCGGAAACCATCACCGGAATTTTTCGTCCCCGTTCGCGCTGAAGTTCCGACACGGCATACAGGGCGGCTTTGACATTCAACGTATCGAACGCCGTTTCGATGAGCAGCACGTCGGCGCCGCCGTCCCACAGTCCCCGAATCTGCTCAGAATAAGCCTCAACCAGCATGTCGAACGTCACAGCCCTGAACGCGGGGTTGTTGATGTCGGGCGACAGCGAAGCAGTTCTGTTTGTCGGACCGATGGAGCCGGCAACAAACCGCGGCTTTTCGGGATTGCGGTTTGTGTATATATCAGCGGTTTCCCTCGCAATACGGGCTGATTCGAAATTTATCCGGTAAGCAAAATCTTCGAGCGCATAATCTGCCTGCGAAATCCTGTTGGCGCTGAAACTGTTGGTTTCCACTATGTCGGCGCCGACGTCGAAGTAGGCTTCGTGAACGCTCCTGACTATGTCGGGACGCGTCAACGACAAAACATCGTAGTTCCCTTTCAACGGTATATTGTGATTATTAAAAATATCGCCACGAAAATCTTCTTCCGTAAGATTGTGTCGCTGCATCATCGTCCCCGTCGCTCCATCCAGCACTAAAATTCGCTTTTTCAGTTCGTTCCTTATATCTAATATCATATTTCCAACTAAAAATAAAATGCAAAGGTAAGCGAAAATTTGGATTAAGATTTATAGAGGCTGTCTCATCCTGTCTCATCTTTCACGTGATTTTCGTCATTGTAATGTCGGATTGCAATCTAAAATCGTCAATCTAAAATCATAAATTTATAGAATATTTGCTAAAAAACAGTTAAATAATGTTAAAATTGGGTGTTTTTTAGTGAAATTTAGTTTACATAATACTCATATAAAATATTATTACTACTTTTGCGGCGTAATTGATATAATATAAACGTAGATAGTATGAAGTCTAAATTCGTGGTATGTTTTTGTTTATCCGTTATTTTTTCCGGATGTTTCTGGAAAAAAGAAGCGTCGGAAAAGACAGGATGGAAGTATAACGACGCTAAATATGGCGGAGTGGAACGAGTAAAACCCAATAAGGAGAGAATTGCTCCGGGATTGGTATTTATTAATGGCGGCGCCTTTATCATGGGGCAAATAGCCGATGACATCGGAAATGATTGGGACAATCTTCCGAGAAGAGTAACTGTTGATTCGTATTATATAGATGAAACAGAAGTTACAAACCAACATTACAGAGATTATATTTTCTGGTTGGAAAGCGTTTTTGTAAGTTTCCCTAACAGAGTGAAAGGCGCTTTGCCCGACACTTTGGTTTGGCGCAGACCTTTGGCTTATAATGAGCCGTATGTGCAAACATATTTTCGCTATCCGGCGTATAACGATTATCCTGTTGTCGGCGTAACATGGTTGCAGGCAAATGATTATTGCCTCTGGCGTACCGACAGGGTTAATGAAGCCGAGCTTATCAGGCGTGGAATCATGACGTCGAACATTGTCGATCAGCGCGATGCAGACAATTTTAACAGCGATGCATTTCTTGCAGGTCAGTATGAAGGCGAAATGAACGACAGAAAGCAGCCGAAGAATATTGCTACCGGAGATGCACGTGCGATTAAGTTCGAAGACGGGATCTTGTATCCGAAATACCGTCTCCCTACCGAAGCGGAATTTGAATACGCAGCAAGAGCCGAAGTCGGTTCGACATTCGATGAACGAACAGTCGAAAGGCGCGTATATGGCTGGAGCGGTTCAAATGTCAGAGACCCAAGCAAGAAAAGAAGAGGTCAAATGATGGCTAACTTCCAGCGAGGACGCGGCGACCTTGCGGGCGTTGCCGGCGGACGTCAAAACGACGGAGCTGCCATACCGGATGTGATTCGTTCATATCCTCCCAACGATTTCGGATTGTACGACATGATCGGAAATGTTAACGAATGGGTTGCCGATATATACCGTCCGATGTCGTTTAACGACGTCGAAGAGTTTAATCCTTTCAGGGGTAATGTTTTCATGGAACTGTCGAAAGACGCCGAAGGAAACGTATTGCCGAAAGATTCTTTGGGAAGAATGAGATACGATACTATAGGATTTGTTAACAGATACAATTATCGTGTAGGAGATAACAGGAATTATAAGGATGGCGACATCGGTTCTTCCATATTTTTCAACGAAATAGGCGAAAAACCTGATACCGTATCCAACTCGAACAAAGTATATTTCCAGGGAACGGGAGAAGATCAGGAAAATATGGCTACATTGATAACCGACAAATCGAGGGTTTACAAAGGCGGAGGATTTTTAGACCGTCCATATTGGCTGCGTCCTGCAACAAGAAGATTCCTCGATCAGGATAAAGCTCAATGGGATATAGGTTTCCGGTGTGCAATGAGTAGCCTCGGCGGTGAAAATAAAATAGTAGGAAAAAAACGAAATAAAAGTAAGAAATAACACGGAATTTAATATTTTTAAATTGTAAAAAAGTTGCTTTATAATATTAGGCAACTTTTTTTTGTGTTACGAAAATGGTGCGCGACAAATTTTCTAAATTAATTAAAAAAAATATCATACCTTTGCGGCAATTATTGGAAATACTATTTGATATAAAATGAGTAATTAAATTATGAAAAAAAATGGTCAACAACGAAAATCCAAACCGGTGAAAAAGGAAAAACAACCGGTGGTTTCTGATAACAAACAAAAACAATCGTCGGCGTCAAGTTGGTGGAGTAAAGCATTTGGACTGCGGAGTATGGCTGTAGCAATTGTGTTAGGATTGTTGTTATACCAAGGTGTTTCGACATCTGCCAGTTACCAGTGGGTATGGAATAATTTGTTGAAAGGAAACTGGACTTATATATGGGCTAATCGCAAGGCAAGTTTGGAAGAACGAAATCAGCGTAAACTTGGATTTGATTATATCTATTTATCTCACATTAAAAAAAATACGCCCGAAGACGCTATTATTCTGTTTCCACTGCGGACACATATCACCGAACAAAAAGGCGATCAAAAATTAAGCAATAATGTTATTTCAAAAAATTGGGCGACACATTTTTTATATCCCCGTACAGTCCTGTACAAGGATGAAAAAGATACGAATCCGCTGTACGGCAAAGTAACGCATATCGCTATTGTTGCCGGTCACGGTTATGAAGATGTGGAGTATGATGTGCAACAAAAATACGCATTTACGGTGATTCCAAAAACACGCTAACAATAATAAAAATATGTTAATAACAGGTTTAATCATTACAAATTTATTGGGGCTCGGCATAGTGTTGAGCATTTCGCAACAATTGAAATGGACGGAAATATTAGGATTGATGTTTCCGGCAGGTATCGGCGTTCAAACATTTATGATGGTGTGTCTGGACTTTGTGGGCATACCGCTGACTGCAACGACGGTTATCATTGGCTCTATATTGTTGATTGGCGCGTTGAGCGCCTGTTTGTATCACCGTCGTAACAGACTCAAAGAATGGATTGCTCCGAAAAAGACGGGGTCGTATCCCAAAATCAACTGGTTGTGGGTACTGTCTTTGGTTGCAATAACGATAGTGTGCGTGATGAACATCGCAAAAACCATGTACTATTCCACGTTCGATACCGACAGCGTCAGAGGATTTAATCTTATCGGAATGGCTGTTGCACACGAAGGAACAATCAAAAATCTTTCGCTCTATACGGGAGCAAATTTCCAGCCAATGACTCACAACCTGTATATGACCTATACTCCGCTCGCTCAATTGGGTTACGCTTATCTTTATATGTTGGGCGCAGAAACGTCCAAGATTTTCAATGCGCTGATATTTATCTCTTTCATTTTTTCGTTCTATGGAGTGACAAGCCGTTTTGCTACGCGCACATTAACAGCGTTGACTACGTTTTTTGTAATCATTACGCCTGAAATGCTGGGTTTTTCGTCCATGTCGGGAACAAATTTCACTCATGCTTTATATGCGTCTTTGGCGATACTGTATTTTATAGCATGGTATTATAAAAAAAATCCGTCCTTTTTATGGCTCGCCGCTGCGCTGTTGATGCTGAACAACTGGACGCGCAACGAAGGACTTGCTTTTATCGGAGCCGCTGTCTGCGTACTGTGTTGGGAAAGCATAACGGTAACAAAACAATACAAAAAACTCATCCTGTTTACAGCATTATGTTTGTTCCCATTTATTTTTTGGCAAATATTTCTGAAAGTAAATCATCTGGAGATTGCGCAGTTAATAATTTTCAAACCTTATTGGGACAGCGAAAAAGCCTCGCTCATCGGCAGGGAAATGTGGATACTGTTCAAAAGTTCCACATTCTATGGGTTTACTTTCATCGCATTTTTGCTTGTCCTGTTGTCGAATGTATGGCATATTTTCAAAAAATCCGACCATCTTGTTACAATAATTCTGATACTGTTGTCATGGCTGTTTTATACAATCATGGTCTATCAAATCGACTATGTCTGGGATTCGCTTGACAATGTGATGAAATATTCATACAAACGCTTTATGTTTTCGTTCGTACCGTTATTGTGGTTCTACGTTGCCGCCGGCAAAAATATAAACCTGATTTTTGAAAAAATAGACGATTTTATATGGTCTTCAAAAAAGAAAAAAGTGAAATGAATCAAATACCTTTTGAATATACGGGAATGTCGAATCTCGAAGTTATGCAGGAAGCGGTTAAGTACAATTCGTTTCTTGCTTCATTGATACTGAACCGGACAACACAATCGACGCCGCAAAAAATGCTGGACGTCGGAGCAGGCATAGGCGTAATTGCCGAGCTGATGAGAAATGCAGGACATTCCGTATCATGCATGGAACCGGACGAACAGCAGGCAAACATCCTGACAGCAAAAGGATTTGAAGTATATACTTCGCTCGAAGATGTTCCAAACGAAACGTTTGATTGGGTATATGCGTTCAACGTATTGGAACATGTCGCCGACGACGAACAGGCATTGGTCGAATGGTCGGCAAAATTGAAATCCGGCGACGAAAGCAGACTGTTGATTTATGTGCCGGCTTTCGATATACTTTTTTCGAGTATGGATTACAAAGTAGGTCATTTCAGGCGATATCGAAAACAAGAACTGACGACTAAAATCCTGAATGCCGAATTGATTCCCGCAGTTAAAGCTCGCTATGCCGACTGCTTAGGCTTTATGGCGTCATTGATATACAAACTCATGGATAATAACGGAGATATCAACCGGAAAAGCCTGATTTTTTACGACCGTTACTGTTTTCCATTAAGCAAAATCGGAGATTTGTTTTTTAGAAAACTATTCGGCAAAAACGTATTTATCATTGCAAGGAAATCTTCAAAAACAAACAATAAATGAATAACATAATGAGAACTTTATCCATCATCATTCCTGCCTATAACGAAGAAAAAACAATTATTCCATTATTGCAAAAAGTCATAGACGTCAAATTGATAAACGACATTCGTAAAGAAATTGTCATAGTAAACGACTGTTCGCAGGATAAAACGGAACAATTGGTAACCGGATACATCCATTCTTGCGCCGGAAACAATATTATATTAGTCAATCAGGAAAAAAATCAGGGCAAGGGAGCGGCTATTCGCAAAGGTCTTTCGACAATTACCGGCGATTACGTGATTATACAGGACGCCGACATGGAATACGAACCCGAAGATTATAATATCCTGTTGGAAGTATTTTTGAAAGAAAATCTGAAAGTACTTTACGGTTCCCGTTTTCTGAATCCTAAAAACAGACATTCATATCAGTCATTTTATTGGGGAGGACGATTAGTGACGTGGTTTACAAATCTTTTATATGCTCAACATTTGACCGACGAACCTACTTGTTATAAATTTTTTGAAACGACATTCTTAAAATCTATTCCTTTGCAATGCAATGGATTTGAATTTTGTCCGGAAGTGACGGCAAAAGTAGCAAAAAGCGGCATTAAAATCCGGGAAGTAGCAATCAACTATTATCCCCGTTCAATCGAAGAAGGCAAAAAAATAAAATGGACCGACGGATTAGAAGCCCTCTGGACTTTACTCAAATACCGGTTCGTCGATTAATATAAATATCAAGAGAAATATCTGTTTCTTAAATTTTTTCTGTCAATTTTTGGACGACTCTGAATCTGTTCAAAAATTCTTTTGCAAAGACCCTGAAAATCGTGTATGTAGGTATTGCGATGAGCATTCCGACAATTCCGGCAAAACTTCCGGCAATCAATATCAGCAGAAATATTTCCAACGGGTGGGCTTTTATGCTGTTGGCAAAGATATATGGCTGAAAAACAGTGTCGTCAAGTATTTTCATAGCAATAAAGACTCCTATTGCCCTTAAAAATACGCCGACATATTCTCCTTCCGGCGAAAATATGCCGGCGCCGATATTTGCAATAATCACAACGATACTGATACATGCGGCAACTAACGGTCCTACATAAGGAATGACATTCAGTATTCCGGCGATAAAACCAAGAAGTATTGCCGTACTAAAATTCAGTCCGACAATAAATTTCAATCCTATTGTCAATACTGTCATCACGCAAATCATATCGAAAAACACGCCGATAAAGTATCGCATAAGAAGTTTTGTCGAATTGTTCCACGCATGCCGTATTCCGGATTCGTATTGTGCAGGAAACAGGATAACTACACCGTCGATAAACAGATTTTCCTCTTTCATAAAGAAAAAGGTAATGAATGAAACTGCAAAAATCGCAACAGCCATAGATACAATCAAATTCGTTATCGACCCGAAATAATCCAGAATAACCGAACTGTCGAACATAGTCTTTATTTTGTTGAACAGCAAAGCATTAAGCGAAAAATCGGAGTTTGAAAACGTTGTCTGAATAAATTTCTCCAATTGCAAAAAAGGATCAGTGAACAGCACAACTACATCGTTGATATTCACCGTTGCCAAAGCCTGTGCGTGCTGTACAATCAGCGGGATGAAAAACGAAAAAAACAGGTAAAGTATAAACATTATCGTAGCTAAAGCGACCGAAGCGCATATCCAGCGCGGTATTGTTCGTTTTCCTATTTTGATTTTGGAGAGAAAAACGACTATCGGTCTGCCGACAAGAGCCAATATCGCTGATATCAGCAGATATGTGACGATAGTTCTGAAATACCATGCCAGAAAAAGCGCAATTATGATTCCTGTGACAATCAGTACTTTTTGATATGTTTTACCCATTTTTCAGAAATATGTTTAAGATTCCGGGTTTCTACTCTGTTCCCATTTTTCGATGTTCGATTTACTGTTTAACAAATAATCAATATCATCGAATCCGTTCAGCAAACATTCTTTTTTATAGCCGTTTATAGCAAAATGTTCCGATTTTCCCGTTGAGCCGTTTGTTACCGTCTGATTTTCCAAATCGACTGTTACAATGGTCTTTGCATCGCTGTAAACCGAATCGAACAATTCTTTCAGAAACTCGTCGGACGCCAAAACCGGCAAGACAAAATTGTTTAAGGCGTTGTTTTTGAAAATATCGGCAAAATAGCTGGAAATGATAACTTTAAATCCATAATCCTGAATAGCCCAGGCGGCATGTTCCCTGCTGGAACCGCAGCCGAAATTTTTCCCGGCAACCAGAATTTCGCCCGAATATTTTTTGTCGTTCAACGGAAAGCCGGGTACAGGATTTCCCTGTTTGTCGTATCTCCAGTCGCAAAAAAGATTTTTCCCGAAACCCTCTCTTGTTGTGGCTTTTAAAAAACGTGCGGGAATTATCTGGTCGGTGTCAATATTTTCAATTGAAACAGGTACGCAAGTCGAATTTAGTGTCGTAAATTTTCTCTTCATAATTTTATCTGTCTATTTAATAGTCATTTATATAATACAATTTCATTATTTCCGACCACAAAATTAAACTTTTTTCCGGAAATTGATATTTTTTTTGTAATAATAAAATTATGTTTACCTTTGCACACCCTTACGAGATAAGGGACGTAAGTTTATTAACTTGATAATGATTATTTTATGGCAGTAAAAATTAGATTAGCCAGACACGGAAAAAAAGGTTATCCGTTTTATCACATTATTGTAGCGAACAGCAGGTCGCCGAGAG
>JAISXV010000096.1 GCA_031270335.1 Prevotellaceae bacterium
TTTGGCGTGATTCCTATTGATTCAATTCATACCCCAATCAAAAATGTCAAGTGGTCGGTCGAAAACTGGCGCGTCGAACAAAAAACAGACTACGAAAAGTTGATACTCGAAATCACTACCGATGGCTCTGTTTCCCCAAAAGACGCTCTGAAAGAGGCAGCAAGAATCTTGATTTATCACTTCAGTCTTTTTGCCGACACCGAAAAAATGACGGAAGAGTTAGAGGTTAAAGTAAAAGAAGAAAGCGGATACGTTGATTATGATGATGATACTGCGCAATTGAGTCAGTTGTTAAATACCAAACTCAGCGATATGGATTTGTCTGTTAGGGCGTTGAATTGTCTGAAAACATCGGAGATTGATGTAATGGCTGATTTGGTGAAGCTTCAGAGAAATGATTTGATGAAATTCCGTAATTTCGGAAAAAAATCGTTAACCGAATTAGATGAATTGTTAGCTAAGCATAATCTTTATTTCGGAATGGATGTTACAAGGTTTAAATTAGAAAAGGACAAGAAATAAAATGAGACATAACAAGAAATTTAATCATTTAGGTCGTACCGCAGCACATCGTAAAGCCCTGCTTGCCAATATGGCTTCGTCGCTGATTAAACATAAACGAATCACAACGACCGTAGCTAAGGCTAAAGCATTGCAGGTCTATATCGAACCGCTGATTACCAAGTCGAAAGCAGCTAATGACGCTGTCATTACTCCTGTCATCAAGATTGTGGAGGTGACGAAAAAAGACGGGACTGTCGAAAAGATTGAGAGAACAATTAAGGTTAACTCTTCGACCCCCGCACGCCGTCTGGTTTTCAGTTATCTGAAAGATAAAGACGCTGTTAAAGAACTGTTCGGAACTGTCGCATCGAAAGTTGGCGACCGCCCCGGTGGTTATACGCGTGTGCTGAAAACAGGTTTTCGTCAGGGTGACGCAGCCGAAATGGCTATCATAGAACTCGTTGACTTCAACGAAGCCGCATTAGGCGCTTCGAAAAAGAAAGAAACGAAGAAATCGACACGACGCAGTCGTAGAAAAGCATCGTCGGATACATCTGCCGATACTCCAATCGCAACTCAACCAAAAGAAAAGGTTGTGACTGTTGAGGAAACTCCGGCAGTGGTTGAAGAAGAAATTCCGGCAGTTGAAGAGGAAACTCCAATTGTTGCAGAACAATCAGTAACCGAGGACGCTGCTCCCGAACAGGAGGGAGATGCTTCCGAACAACCCAAAATTGAAGATGTTGGTAAATAAGATCTTGAATTTTTCATAAAAACCCGTATCACTTTTTGATAAGTGATGCGGGTTTTTTTCTTTAAACAGTACAGGCTAATTAATTAATCGTTTGGAAAATGACAAAGAACAAGAAAAAGAAATCATCATCGAAAGTGCCTCATTCAATGCTGAAAACCAGCATCTCTAAAGCACAGTTCGATACAGGATGCGCTATAGCGCGTAAAATGATACACTTGTTGGGATTCGACCCTGCATTGTTCGACATGTTTACGAAAAAACAAAAACATACGCTGTTATTTATCGAAACGCCTGTACCTATAATCCGTGTGAAAAACGGACATAATGTTCCCCGTCAATATGTGACTTACGTCCGGACGTCAACAATGAATTTCATGCGTACGCATTATGTCGATGAAATAGTGCAAATGACATATATGGAACTTGTTACGTATGGTTTGCCGTTTCTGTTTGCAACCAAAATCAACTACGATAGCGGAATGTTTACCGCCGAACAGGAAAAAAAACTTATTAATGCAATGATGCAAAAGTTTACCGAAATCAATTTGATTAAAGAAGGCTGGTTCACACAATTGTTTGCAAGTCTGTGGTTTGATCTGAATTTTTATTCGCAGATAAATTTCCGTACTTACGGATTTGAATTTACAACCGATATTACAAGACCAAAAGAACTGCTCGGTACAGCAATGACTATTCGCTGTATTTTCGAATTGACTTCGCACGAAAATGAGAGTATTCATTTCACGCATAAAAATATAAAACGCAAGGCATTTGGACTTTGCGTCGGCACAACTTTTATTACCACGTTTCCTCCTGCCCTCATAAACCACAAAAAACTGTATCCCGAAAGTAAATTGACGGCAGAATACAAGATTTATGTACAGTCGCACGCTATTCATCGTTTCAAAGAACGGGTTAATGTTGTCGATGCTCCAAACCGGAACTATATGATCAACTCGGCTTTGATTGTCAAACAGAAAATAGTGAGAGACGCTTACGGACATCCTATGATTAGCTGTCCGTTGCATGATGTATCGCTCGGTTATTTTCCTTACACTATCCAGGGCGACAAATTATTTATCCTGTCGTTTTTACCTGTCGTCAGTTCAATCACGCAGGAAGGCAAAAAACTGCACGATATCCTGAAACTAAGTAAAGACGAATTGATATATCTCGGTATGGACAAACTGAGTTTTTTCATAACTGTCGATTTCGATGAGATACCAATACTGAAAAACGCACTGATAGAATCGGGACTGTGGCAACTAAAACAGGAACTCGACGACGGCACTCCCGATGGCGACATCAGTATCGACATCGACAAGGTTAAAACCCAATTTATCAAGAACTTCTTCAAGAAAACCGAAGACCGGATGCAAATTCTCGCCGAAGACGAAACAATAACCGAAATCGAAACGCCAGAAGAGTGGATTTAGATTTGCGTATAAAAAATTATTTATAACTTTGCGCCCATATTTGTATTATGTTTTTTGAGTATAAACTAAATTTTTTAAAGAAATGGATAATAGAATATCATTTTCATTAGATGAGACCAAGAGGCAGAGAATACTTGCAGCATTGAAAGTATTGAACGAAGACTTGCTGCCGTTGTTGATAGAACTTGGTCAGGGCGAAGCACGCGAATTGCCTCTGATGGGCGACAAGTCGTATGCTTTTGTAGTTAAAGCGCTTGAGTATGCTAAGCAGTATCCGGAGTATGCAGCGTTAATTGATGTGCCGGAGTTTGAAAAAGACGTGAAAGCAGTGGAACTGTTGCGTGAATTTCATGTGCCGCTGTCGCAACTGACTAAGAAACTGCAAGATTCAATGACGCTTGCCGGTAGCGAGGCTTACGTAGCAGGACTTACCTACTACGGTTCAAGCAAAGAAGGCGTGAAACGGAAACTTCCCAACGCCGTACTGATTGCAGACGAATTGGGAAAACGTTTTCCCGGTCGTTCCAAAACAAAAAAGGAAGAATAACGGAACATTGCTATGCGTAACCACTTCCCTATAGTTCCGGAATACGACTGTGCCATTCAAACAATGGGATTTTTCTATCCACAACAGCAATGTTCCTGTCTTCAACAGGAACATTGCTATTCACGACCTCGACGTCGCATTCAAAATGAACGAATTTTGCTATCGGGCAACGGAATGTTCCAGTCGTCGAGGGCAAAATTTCCGTTGACGATAGCAAGTTTGCGGTCAGAGACCGCAAATTCGAACTCCCGGATGAGAACAATTGCGGTCTGTAATAGGAATATTCCCATCCGAGATAGGAACATTGCGATGAGAAATAGCAACATTGCTATCCGTAACATGAACGTCGAGGTTGGTGATAGAAATTCACATGATTTTTTATAAATAAAAATGACTATCAAAGAATTTACATATAAGTTTAAACAGATTAAAGAATTAGGCTTCGTATCTACATTACGAAAAGGTCCGACCGGAATAGGTTATACCTTAGAAACACTTTTGGGTATAAATGAAAATAACAATGCCCAACCCGACATTGATGGCGCTGAGTTAAAAGCCCATAGAACAAAGGGAAATAGTTTAATCACGCTTTTCACATTTAATAATAAAGTATGGGAAATGTCGCCTTTAGATGCTGTGAAAAAGTA
>JAISXV010000134.1 GCA_031270335.1 Prevotellaceae bacterium
AGGTTTAGCCAAGCCATGAACCCTACGCCGATATCAGCCATATTCCATGCTAAGGTCATGGCATTGACGCCGGTAAAATATGTTACGACAAGAACCGATATCCGCAGAATGTTAATCATATATAAGGATAACCGCTTGTTTCTGAAGATGAAATACACGTTTGTCTCTGCCTGAAAATAGTAACTCATGATTGTGGTGAACGCAAAAAATAAAAGCGCAATCGCCACAAATGCCGAACCAAAACCCGGAATCGACGTATCTACAGCCAGTTGTGTGAAAATCGGACCGTATTCGGTTACCGATGGCGGCAAATTTCCGCCGTGAAACAATACTGTTCCGTCGGCATTGTAAATGTTGTACATCCCTGTAATCAGGATGATAAACGCCGTGGCGGTACAGACCAGCAAGGTATCGACATATATCGAAAACGCCTGTACCAGACCCTGTTTCGCAGGATGCGACACTTCGCAGGCAGCGGCGGCATGAGGAGCGGTGCCTTGTCCGGCTTCGTTCGAAAATACGCCACGCTTGACGCCCATGCTTATCGCCGAACCGACTATCCCGCCTGTTACAGGTTCAAGTCCGAACGCAGACTTGATTATCAGCATAAACATGGTCGGGATATGATTGTAGTTGATCACAAGAATTATCAAGGCAACAAGAACATAACCGATTGCCATAAAAGGCGTTACATATTCGGCTACCCGTGCTAACCGCTTCACTCCCCCGAAAATAATCAACGCCAGCAACAATACAACGAAACTCGCAGTAAATCGCTGATCTATACCGAAAGAATTGTGAAAAGAATCGCAGATTGCATTGGACTGTACGCCGGGCAATAACAATCCCAGCGAAATGATGGTTACTACAGCGAAAATCATTGCAAAATATTTGCTGCCAAGTCCTTTGAGTATGTAGAACGCCGGTCCGCCCCTGTAATGTCCATCGATTTTCTCTTTGTAGATTTGTCCCAGAGAGGCTTCGATATATGCTGTCGATGCTCCGAAAAAGGCTATTGTCCACATCCAGAAGACGGCGCCGGGACCGCCCAGCGCGATAGCTGTGGCTACTCCGGCAATGTTGCCCGTGCCGACGCGTCCCGATAACGCCAGCGAAAACGCTTGAAATGACGATATCCCCGTCGCCGACGACTTGCCATGAAACAGCATCCGTATCATCCGCCGGAAATATCGTACCTGTAAAAAACGGGTACGAAACGAAAAATAAAGTCCCGTCGCCAACAAAAACGCAATGATTGGGACTCCCCATACAAGAGAACTTGTTTCCGATACTATCTTTGAAAAATCCATTTGGTAAATGTTTGTTAGTACTTATATAAATATCTTTTTTTAATCAATAATCATAAGGAGTCCCATTTTCTGTTTCCATTCTTCGAAAAAAGCAGGATTGCTGATACTTAAACAGTTGTCGGCAGTCGAAAGAAATACCTGCACAGTGTCGCCTGTAGCGGCAAGGACGCCTGTTGCAGCGTTATAGATGTTGTATTTGAAGATGATTTTTGCGGCGGGCGTATCGCAATATCTTATTTCGACCAGAGCCTCATCGCCGTATTTTAAGGGCGATTTGTATTCGCAATTGATTGACACAATGGGAGTATAATAGCCGTTATGGTAAACGTCGAGATAAGGTATTCCGTATTTTATGCCGAACGCTTCCCGTGCGTCCTCAAAAAGGTGGATGTAGTTGCCGTGCCAGAGTATGCCCATGCTGTCTATTTCGCTGAAACGTATTTTCACTCTGACGGTTTCTTTCAGTTCTGTTTCGACTATTCTTTTCAAGACCATGATGTTTCGCTATTTTTTGTTTTTCTTTCGTCCTCTGCCCTGAGTTTTGCCTTTCACGACGTGACGGGCAGTTTTAAATTCGTCCAACTCCTGGTTAATCAGTTGAAAATCTATATGTTTTTGTAACAGGTCGGCATTAGTAAGCTTCACTGTAACCTTATCGCCCAGCGTGTATGTCACTCCTGACGACCGTCCGACGATCCGGTAATTATCTTCGTCGAAATAGTAATAATCATCTTTCATCGACCTGACAGATACCATGCCTTCAATCTTGGTATCAATAAGTTCGACGAATATTCCCCATTCCGTTACTCCGGAAATAAGACCGTCGTATATGTCGCCGATTTTATCTTCCATAAACTCAATCATTTTGTACTTGATCGAAGCACGTTCGGCGTCGGCGGCTCTCTGCTCCATGATAGACGACTGTTTGCACATCTTATCGTAATATTCGACGTCGGCGGATTTTTCGTCATTGAGATATGCGGCTAACAATCTGTGTACCATCATATCGGGATAGCGGCGGATTGGCGATGTGAAATGTGTGTAATACGGAAAAGCCAAACCGTAATGACCGATATTCGCCGTTGAATAGATAGCTTTCGCCATCGAACGCACAGCTAATGTTTCGATTAGTCCGGCTTCGGGTTTGCCTTTCACCTCCGATAAAACTTTGTTCATTTCTTTCGACAGGCGGGCGTCGTTGTCTAATTTCATGCCGTAACCGAAGCGTTTGATGAAAGCGCTGAAACTGTTCAGTTTGTCGAAATTGGGTTTGTCGTGTATTCTGTAAACAAAAGTCTTCGGTTTCTGACCGGCGACTTTTTTCCCGATTTTTTCAGCGACTTTTTTGTTTGCCAGCAACATAAATTCCTCGACCAACTGGTTTGATTCCTTCATTTCCTTAAAATACACTCTCAACGGTTTTCCGTTTTCGTCGAGTTCAAATTTAGCCTCATCGCGTTCGAAAGTGACAGCTCCGTTCTTGAAACGTTTTTGTCTTAATATCTGTGCCAAAGCGTTAAGTTTCAAAAGTTCCTGCGAATAATCGCCCTGCCCCGTTTCGATAACATCCTGAGCTTCTTCGTAGGTAAATCTTCGTTTCGAGAGAATAACCGTTCTGCCGAACCATTCGTTTTTGATTATCGCTTTGTTATCCAGCTCGAACACTGCGGAAAAACACAGTTTTTCTTCGTCGGGACGCAACGAACAGATGAAATTCGACAAACGTTCGGGCAACATGGGAATAGTCCTGTCAACCAGATATATCGATGTCGTTCTCTCTTCGGCTTCCCTGTTGATGTGCGAGTTGGATTTCACATAATGAGTGACGTCCGCAATATGTACGCCTATTTCCCAGTGTCCGTTTTCCAACATGCGAATCGACAGTGCGTCGTCGAAATCCTTTGCGTCTTTGGGATCGATTGTAAACGTCGCAATGTCTCTGAAATCACGACGATGAGCATAGTCGGCGGCAGTGATTTTTCCGGAAATGCGCTGTGCAAGTTTGTCGATATGTTCAGGATAGGAATACGGCAAGTCGAACTCGGCAAGTATTGCGTGCATCTCTACATTGACGTCGCCCGATTCTCCCAGAATATCAACGACTTTCCCGGTAGGATTTTTCATTTGCTTTTTCCATTCCACGATGTTGGCGACGACTTTTTGCCCGTTTTGTGCGCCTTTGGTGTTGGCAAGCGGGATAAAAATGTGATACGGCATATTTTTGCTGTCGGGAATCACAAAGGCGTATTTTGACGACACTTCGATTTTGCCTGTAAATGTTCGTTTCGATTTTTCGATGATTTCCACTATCTCGCCTTCCGCACGACTGCCTTTTTTATTGAATACCTTCACTTTGACTTTGTCGTCGTGAAGCGCCTGATTCATGTTGTGTTCATAGACGAAAATATCTTCGCTCGATTCGTCGTCGGGAATGATATACGCCGACCCCTGTCGTGTAATATCAACACGTCCAATCATAAAGACGTCTTCCTGTTTTTTGTACATATATTTTCCCAACTGCGGATTGGTCAAAATGCCGCGTAACACCAGCCCGTCCAGCGTCACTAAAAGGACGTCGTTCATATCCTTGTCCAAGTGAATCATCGAAGCGATTTGCTTGTAGTTGTACGGCTTTGTTGGATTCGCTTCAAAAATATTTATTACATTCTGCAAAAAATCTGTTTTGCTCTTGTTCTTTTTACCCATTATTCAATTTTTTTATTCGATTTACTCTTTTAAATGACCTTATATTCAAATCTTTTCGTAAAAAAAGCCTGTCATTTAACGGCACAAATGTATAAAAAAAAGATTATTTATACTTTTAATCTTGTCTTCTACGACCAACAGCATAAAAATATTATCATTTTATAAAAAATTTACATTAGGAATAGTATTAAAATCAGCGGAATAATGAAAAAGTTAAAAAAAAAATTTTGTATATCAAAAATAATATCTAATTTTGCGCGCTAATTTTAGTGTATTGTATCTTATAATAAGATAGCGTTAGAAATTGATAAATAACAACATAGGATAAAAATATGGCTTTAAAGAAGGAAACAAAGCTGAAGAGCAACTTCACCAAAATGACTATCGCATTGGCTTCTCCCGAAGAGATTCTGGAGCAATCGCGTGGTGAAGTATCGAAACCCGAAACAATAAATTACAGAACCTATAAACCCGAACGGGACGGTTTGTTCTGTGAACGGATATTTGGACCCGTTAAAGATTATGAATGTCACTGCGGTAAGTATAAACGAATACGTTATCGCGGTATTGTATGCGACCGTTGTGGAGTTGAGGTTACAGAAAAGAAAGTGCGACGTGAAAGAATGGGACACATTGCTTTAATTGTTCCGGTTGCGCATATCTGGTATTTTCGCTCAGCGCCCAATAAATTGGCTTATTTGTTAGGTATTCCTGCAAAAAAACTGGAATCGGTGATTTATTACGAACGTTATGTCGTTATGCAACCGGGAGTTGCGAGCGAAAATGGCACTCATCAGTTCGAACTCCTTACGGAAGATGAATACATTCAGATCGTCGATACTTTACCAAAAGATAATCAGTTACTTGATGATTCAGACCCCAACAAATTTATTGCTGGTATGGGAGCCGAAGCAATCTACACGCTGTTGCAGTCGCTCAATCTGGACGAACTGTCGTATTCGTTGAGAGACAAGGCAAGTAAAGAAACCTCGCAACAACGTAAAGCAGATGCGCTTAAACGACTTAACATAGTTGAAACGTTCCGTGCCGCTCGTAACATCAACAAGCCGGAATGGATGATATTGAAAGTTATCCCCGTGATTCCGCCCGATTTACGTCCATTGGTTCCTCTGGACGGCGGACGTTTTGCCACATCCGACCTGAACGATTTGTATCGCAGGGTTATTATACGTAACAATCGTTTAAAGAGATTGATAGAGATAAAAGCGCCGGAAGTGATTTTACGTAACGAAAAACGAATGTTGCAGGAATCTGTTGATTCGCTGTTCGACAACTCGCGTAAATCGAACGCCGTCAAAACGGAAGCGAACAGAGCATTGAAATCGTTGAGCGACAGCTTGAAAGGTAAACAGGGACGTTTCCGTCAGAATCTGTTGGGAAAACGTGTGGATTATTCAGCGCGTTCGGTTATCGTTGTAGGTCCCGAATTGAAAATGCACGAATGTGGTTTGCCGAAAGATATGGCAGCCGAACTGTATAAACCGTTTGTTATCCGCAAACTTATTGAACGCGGGATTGTTAAGACCGTCAAATCGGCAAAGAAAATAGTTGACCGCAAGGATCCGGTTGTCTGGGATATACTCGAAAATGTGATGAAAGGGCATCCGGTATTGTTAAACCGCGCTCCTACGCTTCACCGTCTTGGTATTCAGGCGTTCCAGCCAAAATTGATAGAAGGTAAGGCAATACAGTTGCATCCGCTTTCGTGTACGGCATTCAACGCCGACTTCGACGGAGACCAAATGGCTGTCCATCTGCCGCTTGGAAACGCTGCAATCCTCGAAGCGCAACTCTTAATGCTTGGCGCTCACAACATTCTGAACCCTGCAAACGGCGCTCCGATTACCGTTCCTTCACAGGACATGGTACTTGGACTTTATTATATTACGAAAGCAAAAGTCGATGCAAAAGGATCGGGATTGATATTCTACGGCGCTGAAGAAGCGATAATTGCATACAACGAACGGGCTGTCGAATTGCATGCCGTCGTTAAAGTAATGATAAAAGTTACGCAAAAAGACGGTTCCGAAAAAGAAGAACTGATAGAAACAACGGTAGGACGTATCATCTTTAACCTCGTCGTTCCCAAAGAAGTAGGCTATATCAACGAATTGCTGACGAAAAAATCGTTGCGCGATATTATCGGTAAAGTGATGAAAACCACCGGAACCGCTACCACTGCCAAATTCCTCGACGACATAAAAGAATTAGGATATTCGATGGCGTTCAAGGGAGGTTTGTCTTTCAATCTTGACGACGTCATCATCCCCGCCGAAAAATCGAAGTTAGTGCAACAGGGTTACACCGAAGTCGAAGAAGTGTTGAACAACTACAACATGGGTTTCATAACCAACAATGAACGTTATAATCAGATAATTGACATCTGGACGCATACCAACGCCAAACTCACTCAAACACTGATGAAACAGTTGACTTCCGACAATCAGGGCTTTAACTCTGTGTTCATGATGCTTGACTCCGGCGCCCGCGGTTCGAAAGAACAGATACGGCAGTTGTCCGGTATGCGCGGTTTGATGGCAAAACCACAGAAATCAGGTTCTTCGGAAGCGCAAATCATCGAAAACCCTATCCTGTCGAACTTTAAGGAAGGATTGTCGGTGCTGGAATATTTTATCTCCACACACGGAGCGCGTAAAGGTCTTGCCGACACGGCGTTGAAAACCGCCGACGCAGGATATTTGACACGCCGTCTGGTGGACGTATCTCACGACGTGATTATCACCGAAGAAGACTGCGGAACGTTGAGAGGTCTGATTGCCGTGGCAATGAAAAATAACGAAGAAGAAGTTCAATCGTTGTACGACCGTATTTTAGGACGTACATCGGTGAACGATATATATCATCCGAATACCGGCGAATTGATTATCGCCGCCGGAGATGAAATCAACGAAGATATCGCAATGATTCTGCAAAATTCGCCAATCGAACAGGTTGAAATCCGTTCGGTGCTTACCTGCGAATCGAAAAAAGGCGTTTGCTCAAAATGTTACGGACGCAGTTTGGCTACCGGAACGATGGTTCAGAAAGGCGAAGCGGTAGGAGTTATTGCCGCCCAGTCAATCGGAGAACCCGGTACACAGCTGACTCTGCGAACTTTCCACGTCGGCGGTACGGCTTCGAACATTGCATCGGACAACAAAGTCGTTGCACGTTACGACGGTCGTTTGCAGATCGACGAACTCCGGACTGTTGTGCGACAGAACGATGACAACAGTGAAGTCGATGTGGTTATCGGACGTTTGGCAGAATTGCATATCATCGACCACAATACGGGTATCTCGCTGTATTCGCACAGTTTACCTTATGGAACAAATCTGTTTTTCAAAAATGGAGATTCCATCAAAAAAGGCGATTTAATCTGCGAATGGGATCCGTACAATGCTTTGATTATTACGGAATTTTCGGGAAACGTACAGTTCGGCAATCTTATCGAAAACATCACGTATCGTGAAGAGACTGACGAAACTACGGGTTATCGCGAAAAAGTGATTATCGAATCGCGTGACAAGACAAAAAATCCGACAATATCTATTCTGGATAACGATGGTATCGAATTGAAACAGTATAACTTGCCCGTTGGCGCTCACTTGGTGATTACCGATGAAGGCGAATGGGTCAAGACAGGTCAGATATTGGTGAAAATACCTCGTGCAGTGGGTAAAGCAGGCGATATAACCGGTGGTTTGCCGCGTGTGACCGAACTGTTTGAGGCTCGTAACCCATCGAATCCGGCGGTTGTGTCGGAAATCGACGGCGAAGTGAAGCTGGGACGTGTAAAACGCGGTAACAGAGAAATAACCGTAACATCGAAAATGGGAGACGAAAGGACGTATCTGGTTCCACTTTCACGCCAAATACTTGTGCAGGAAGGCGATTATGTACGTGCCGGTATTCCTTTATCCGACGGCGCTATTACTCCTTTGGACATTCTTCAGATTCAGGGTCCGACGAAAGTGCAGGAATATATCGTGAACGAAATACAGGAAGTATATCGTCTTCAAGGTGTGAAAATCAACGATAAACACTTCGAAGTGATTGTACGCCAAATGATGCGCAAGGTTGAAATTATTGATCCGGGCGACACAAAATTCCTTCCGGAACAGTTGGTCGACAAGTGGGTTTTCATGGAAGAAAACGATTCAATCTACGACAAAAAGGTTGTGGACGATGCCGGCGATTCTCAAACGTTGAAGCCGGGACAGATTATCACTTCCCGCCGCTTGAACGACGAAAATTCTACGCTTAAACGCAAAGATTTAAAACTCGTTACGGCTCGCTCCACTATTCCTGCAACATCGAATCAGGTTCTACAAGGTATCACTCGTGCAGCATTGCAAATCAATAGCTTCCTGTCGGCAGCGTCGTTTCAGGAAACAACGAAGGTGTTGAACGAAGCGGCTATCAAAGGCAAGGTCGATGCGCTTGAGGGTCTGAAAGAGAGCGTTATATGCGGTCACTTGATACCTGCGGGAACAGGATTGAAAGAATTTGATAAACTGATAGTCGCCTCGATGGACGATTACAGAAAAATAATGGCGAAAGCTATCATAGAATGACTTTTTTATTATTGGTTAATATTAAAATTTATTGGAAAGGGCTGTTTGAAAAGACAGCCTTTTTTTAAAATAAATGACAATGAACAGCAGTTTAATAAAATGTAAATTTAGTAAAAGCACAGAGACTTACGACGATAACGCTTATGCTCAAAAAGAAATCGCAACGAAACTCGCCGCTTTAATCTCTGCCTTATACCTTCATACTCCAAAAACCATATTCGAAATCGGCTGCGGTACAGGATTATTGACGAAAAATATCATTCCATTATTCCCCGACGCATATTATTATCTTAACGATATAAACGAAAAGGTTGAATTGCTGGTAAATACTTTGTTTCCAAAAAATAATTTTATGTTTATCGGCGGCAATGCGCAGTCAATCGATTTCCCTGCCGGAATAGACTTGATTGTATCTTCATCTACGCTGCAATGGTTTGATAATCTTAATGTTTTTGTAAAGAAAGCGCACCGGAGTCTTTCGACAGAGGGTTACATGTTTTTATCAACATTCGGAAAAAACAATCTTAAAGAAATCCGCGAAATAACGGGAACAGGTCTTGAATATTCGTCGCCGGATATTTTAAGAAGTTTGTTTTCACAGGATTTCGAGGTATTACATCTATACGAAGAGGAAATACCGGTGTCCTTCAATTCGTCAACAGAAATACTTTCGCATTTTCGTAAAACCGGCGTCAATGCGAACTGTTCGGGGATAATGCGAACACAATCCGGTTTGCGGTCGTTTTGTAACAAATATGACAAAATGTTTTCGGACGGAACAAAAGTAATATTAACATACAATCCGGTTTATCTGGTTTTAAAGAATAAAAAATAATGATTGGAGAAGTAATTTTTGTAACAGGAATTGATACCAATATCGGTAAAACGTACGCAACAGGTTATCTTGCAAAGAGATTTGCAGAAGAAGAAGGATGCAGTGTAATCACTCAAAAACTGATTCAGACGGGAAACAGCGGTATCTCGGAAGATATCATAACTCACAGAAAAATAATGGGAACAGGACTTTTGCCGGAAGACCTCGACGGCACAACCTGTCCGATTGTATTATCGTATCCTGCCTCGCCGCATCTCGCTGCTCAGATTGATAAAAGTCATATCAATTTGAAAAAAATACAAAAAACGACGGCTACTTTACGGAAAAAATACGACATAACGCTTATCGAAGGCGCCGGAGGTATAATGACGCCTCTGGCAGAGAATTACACTACATTGGATTATATCAAAGAGCAAGGTTTTCCGGTGTTTATAGTAACGTCGCCGCGACTTGGCAGTATCAATCACACTTTGATGACGCTTGAAATGTGCCGATATGCAAGAATCGAGGTAAAAGGTGTGGTGTACAACATGTTCAATGTCGAAGATGAACTGATTTGCGAGGCTACAAGAGAATATATTAAAGGATATATCGAAAAACATGCGAGGTCAATTACATGGATCGAAATAATAGACGGAACTGTCCACGCGTATGGACTGTCATGAGTTTTGTTAGTTTTGCATTATAATTCAAATAAAAATATTACCTTTGCATCGAAAAAAGGCAAGACTTGCGAAGCCGTAAGAGCAGGAATATAAAGGGAATATGATACTGAAAAAAATAAAACTCCATAATTGGAAAAATT
>JAISXV010000135.1 GCA_031270335.1 Prevotellaceae bacterium
ATTTCCCATCCTTTCTTTATATTTTTATCGACAGTATCCTGCATGATTTGCATAATCTGTTCTTCGTTATTCGACACAAACACATCTCTTTGCAGCGGTTCTTTACGTTCCGAACTGAAATTGGTGTAATGAAAAACGTAAGCCGGATATTCCGGTTTTTTCTCTTTTCCCGTTTTCCATACTACGAATTTCTGCACCATGAGTTTGTTTCCTGTTTCTTTCTTATACACTTCACGATGAATGATTTCGCTTTTCGGCAGTTCGGCGTCTTTCTTGATTTCGTCTTCCGGAATGTACGAAAAACTGTTGATTTGCGACAATCGAATATCCTCGAAACACACTTTTTTGTCGTCACGAAATCTCACAAAAATCGGATAAACGAAACTTATCCCGCTGACGCTGCCGCGCCGGATATACTGTCCGTTAACGATTTCCAGCACAGGATTCATTATCGCTCCCGACGAGGTTTCGAAAAGCACGTCATTAACCATGAGTTCGATAACTTTTTCGGGCTTAATCATGTGAAATGCAACGTGATTGGAATCCGTTTCGATGTACAGCGATTCGATAATCTTAGGAGTAAAATCGTTGAGGAGTTGTTTTTTGAGTTCGTCGTCGAATCCGTTGCCTGTCCGTCCGATTACCTGATATTGACCTTCTTCGGGCATCATCGCCAAGAGCAACGACCGTATCTGTCCTTTTTGGTCGCCTGTTCCTTCCGAAAAGCCAACTATCGCAACATCAACCGTGTAACGCGGTTTTATCTTATACACCAAAGGCAATTCGCTTCTCACAACAAGACCTTCGGCGCCCTCATCTTCAACCCATTTGCGATAAATCTCCTTAACGTCCGATTTCGACGAGGCTCGCTGCATTGTTACAGGACGGCACATATCCGTTTTCCCGAAAATGTCGTTTAACTTTTTGTATGTCTCTTCGTAGGACATCGCCCTGTTGATGTCGTTATTGATTTCGTAGATGTCGAAAGGCGCAATGCACAGATTTTTAACGAGTTTTTCGTCAGCCAGCGATTCAAGCACGTCGAACACTCTTGTACGTCCTTTTTCCTCGTTCACATACAGTTCCGAAGGGATAACCGCCTGTTTTATTCCGGCCGCCGACAGCGCTTTTCCGGCTTCATCGACGCAGGGCAATCCCAGCCTGACACGTCCCGAACGGTTCAGTACAAACACATTATCGCCGTCGAAAAATATCAGATTCAGTTCGCCGTCGTATTTGCGGGTTACGAAAAAATCGCTGCCGCCAAGACGGTCGCCAATCTGTTCGGGATTAATTGACAGGTAACTCTTTGTAATTTCTTTTTTGTAGTTGATTGCCTTTGCCGACAATTCTTCATCTACCGCTTCCGCCGGACCTTCTTCGTATCCGTTTTTTTTCGTCAGTTTGTCTTTATATATTTTCATCATTATTAAGCGCTTTTACTTCCATATTAGTTAAATGCAATATCAGGCAATATTTATCGCCTTCGATTCGTCCTTCCAGAAAAGCCCGGTAAGGAGTTCCGCCTGAGGTGATTATCAATGGTTCGGCGCCTTTTTTCCCTGCGCCGACAAACATCAGCGATTTGCTTTCGTGCAGTTCTTTCGCCATATCGTAAAGAAAATCGTACGTCAATCCGCTAACGTGCTTTATCTGATACTTCTGCACAAAAACAAACTTGCGGATTGCAAGATCTTTCGGCACTTTCCTACCCGACCATTGCACCATGCTTTCGCCCGTAATGTTCGACAAGACTTTCGTGAGGTCTTTGCGTTCTTTTTCTTCTCCCTCGGGAGTTCTGACGATTTGTAACCTGTTGACTCTGTAGGCTATTTTGTTGTCTTTATTGAGATACAGTTTATGTGTGCCGCCGATTTTCCTGCCGATAATTTCTACGTCGAGTTCGGGGTCGGATTCGATAATCGCTTCGCCCAAATCTCTCAGAGTTCCGTATTTTGCGACCAAAGCCTCGTCGGTCAGTTCCAGCGTCGATTTCAGTATCTTAATGTTCTGTTTTTCTGTGCCGTTGCCGAGTACAAACTTCACTTTGCTCTTTTGCAGAATGCTTTCGAACGCTACTTCGGCATCCCGTTTTTTTTCGTTAGATATATTTATTCCTCTCATAATTTAAAACATTGAAAAATCAATTTCCGTATCTTCCTCTTCTTCCTCAATTTCGGGATCTTCTTCGATAACAGAGGTTTGAGAGAGGCTAAGCATCTCAAATTCATTCAGAGCGCCAATCATCATAAACAGATTTTTGCCTTTACTTTCGTCGCCGGCTGTCAGCAAAAATGCCGTCTTACCTTCATAACTGTCACGATAACAGTATGTGAAACTGTAAATATCCTCGCCGATATAGTTGACGAGTTCATCGCTTATCCCGTCCAACTGATAGAACGACTGAATGCTGTAATCCAAAAATTCGTCAACACCGACTTTCTTCGACAATTCTATCGGTACAGAATAGCTCGAAGACATCAATTCCGCAGAAGTACCGTCCTCATACACTGCTTTTAACTCGGAACGCTGTACCCAAAATCCGTCATCGGAAACAATGCCCAGCGCAATTCCGCCTTTCGGGATAATCAAGGTGCCGGATTCGTCCATACTGACAAGTTTACACTCGTTGCCATCGTCGTCTAAAGCGATATTTTCCGTCCAGCCGTAGAGTTTTTTACGGTCGATCTTTGTCGGAGAGCCTGCGTATTCCTTGTCGTTTACTAAAAATGTTATTTCTCTTGCCATTTTCTTGACTGTTTTTACGGTGCAAAGGTAGCACTAAATTTTCAAATTACACATAAAACACATAAAAATGTTCATAACTATCGTCAATAATATTCGATATACCACATAAAATAAAGTCTAAATCCGAAATTTTTTGCGTTTTTTGATATACCTGACAGTTATTATTGAAGATATACAATGACTAAAATCAGCCTTTTGGGACATCCTCAAGTCTAATATAATTATGGTGCAAATGTAATTTTTTTCATTTTTGTAAAAAAATATCGTGATTTCAAAAAAAAGTATTACTTTTGTCGCCGAATGTTTAGATTTATTTACAAGTTGTGCCTGATGACATGAATTAAAAAATAAGGAAGTATGAAATCTCGAAATTGTTTTATAATCAGCGTAGTTACGTTTGTTTTACTGGTTGTTGGATGTAACGACCAACGGCAAGGCGCGCCGAATGATGTTGCCACTCCTGTAACTGTCAAAGAGTTGAAAAAGGGTTCTATCAGCAAGTTGATTAACACCACAGGAACATCTTTGTCCACGTATAATGTGGATCTGACCGCCCAGATGAGCGGCGCTTACCGGCTGCAAATCAATCCGCAGACGGGTAAATCGTTCAAATTGGGCGACAAAGTATCCAAAGATCAAGTCATTATCCGGTTGGAAGACAAGGAATACGAAAACGGAATCGCACTCGACGTCCGGGAGCTCAACATGGAGATCACCGAACAGGAATACATCAAACAGAAAGCCCTGTACGAAAAGGGCGGAGTGATTCTCAGCGAAATGCGTAACGCCGAACTCCGGGTCATCAACGCACGTCATGATTTGGAAAGCGCCCGAATGAATCTCACCAAAACTGAAATCAAAGCCCCTTTCAACGGCGTGATAGTCAATCTTCCGCATTACACTCCGGGCGTAAAAGTCGAACAAAGCAGGCCGATGGTCGGAATCATGGATTATTCACGCATGTATATGGATGTCAATTTTCCGGAAAGCGTTATCAGATACATGAAAACGGAACAGCCCGTCCTTATCACCCATTACACCATTCCCGACGACACGCTCAAAGGCATTATCAGCGAACTGTCGCCGGCTATCAGCATGGAAACACGCACGTTTAAAGGGAAGATACTTATTAATAACGATAAACTTATCCTGCGCCCCGGCATGTTTGTCAAAGCGGATATCGTTGTCGATAACGCCGAAAACTCGATCATCATCCCCAAAGACGTTGTACAGTCGAACCGGAATCGTAAACAAGTGTTTATTGTCGAAAAAAATACGGCGGTACTGCGCAATATACGGACAGGTCTCGAAGACGAAAACAATGTGCAAGTACTTGACGGGTTGAACGAAAATGACAATCTTGTCGTTCGAGGATTCGAGACATTGCGGGAAAAAAGTAAAGTGAAAGTGCAGAAGTAACGTTAAGCCGTTTTAGGTATGAGAAATATTGTCAAATTTGCGATAAACAATCCTGTAACTGTCGGTATGATAGTGTTGGGAGTGTTGCTGCTCGGGAAAATATCTTACGACAGGTTAAGTGTGGATTTATTGCCAAACTTGAATAATCCCCGTCTATTCATTGAAATCAAAGTGGGCGAGCGTCCTCCCGAAGAGATTGAAAAGCAGTTTGTAAAGAACATGGAATCGATGGCTATCCGTCAAAACGATGTAACGCAGGTTTCGTCTGTGGTGAAATCAGGTTCGGCGCGCATCACAGTCGAATATGCCTGGTCGAAAAATATGGATGAAGCTTTTCTCGACCTTCAAAAAGCTATAACTCCGTTTGCACGGAACGCTGCTATCACTGAACTGAAAATCACTCAACACGACCCTAATATGGCTCCGGTCATTCTGGTCGGTATGTCGCACAAAAACATCTCCGACATGGCAGAACTGCGACGGGTTGCCGAAAATTATATCCGTAACGAACTCGTTCGTCTCGAAGGCGTTGCCGAAGTCGAACTCTCGGGCGAAGAAGAAATCAGGCTGATCATCGAAACCGACCCGTACAGACTCGACGCTTTCAAATTGAGAATAGAAGATATCGCCGGACGTATAGAATCTAACAATCAAAGCGTTTCGGGCGGACGCGTCAGCGAACTCGGATTGCAGTATCTGGTCAAAAGTTCAAAAATGTTTGTTTCCGAAAGTGATTTCGAAAACCTGATTGTCGGATATAAACCGGTAGCAACGCAGGAAGGAAACACCAGCGCCACCGCCACCGCCGACAAAGCGCCTTTGCTACTGAAAGAAATCGCTTCCGTAAAATTCGAAAATGCCCGTCCTCAAAATATTGTACGCATCAACGGCGAACGCAGCATCGGTTTGTCGATCTATAAGGAAATGCGTTTCAACACAGTAAGCGTTGTTGATGCGGTGAGCCGTCAACTTGATGTTATCGAACATGCATTGCCCGGCTACACCTTCCGGATAATCACCAATCAGGGAACATTCATCAAAACAGCTATCAACGAGGTGCAGAAAAGCGCTTTGGCCGGCATTATTCTCGCTGTGTTTGTGCTTTTCATTTTTCTGCGCAGGATAGGTACAACGCTGATTGTGAGCCTTGCAATACCTGTTTCTATTGTAGCGACGTTCAATCTTATGTTTTTTAACGGATTGACCTTAAATATCATGACACTGGGCGGCTTGGCGCTCGGCGCCGGAATGTTGATTGATAACGCTATCGTCGTCATCGAAAGCTTATTCCGTAATCAGGAAAAAGGAACGGGAGTGAAAGATGCTATCATTACGGGAACCTCGGAGGTGTCGGGAGCGATAACTGCTTCGACATTAACCACTATAGTCGTGTTTTTGCCGATAGTTTATCTTCATGGCGCTTCGGGCGAGCTGTTTAAAGATCAAGCTTGGACGGTAACATTTTCGCTTTTGTCGTCTTTGTTTGTTGCTGTGCTGGTTATCCCGATGATGTATCACCGTATATCTCGAAAAAGCGAATTTAAAACGGTTAAATCTATCAGGATGAACTGGTACAGCCGTTTATTGGCCAAACTTGTACGGCGCAGTTGGCTTGTGATAGCAGTTGCCATATTGTTGCTTGGCGGCTCGGCTATGCTGGTTCCATACATCGGCACCGAATTTATGCCTCGCGCTGAAAGCAAGGCGTTTACCGTTATCGCTAAGATGCCGGAGGCTACCCGTCTGGAACGTACAAGCGCCGCAGTAACCAATCTCGAAAACCTGCTCTACGAAATCACAGGTGATTCGTTGACAACTATTTACAGCCATATTGGCGAAGGTAGCGGTCTCGAAAATGCTATTTTTGAGGGAGAAAATACAGCTATGATGAAGGTTATTTTGTCGCCTGCCTGTATGCTGTCGCCCGAAACAGTTATCGCCAAACTGATTGAGACGGCGCAAAATCCCGACGGTCTGGAGTTGTCTGTTCAACAGGAAGAAAACTCGCTGAGTTCGATTTGGGGTAACGAACCGGCTCCTATAGTCGTCGAAATCAAAGGTGAAGAATTGCCCGAAATCACAGCGATCACCGAAGAGGTCAAAAACCGTATGTACGGCATAACCGATTTATACAACATCGTTTCGTCTATCGAAGACGGCGCTCCGGAAATCACAATCTCCATCAACCGTACTGTCGCAGGTATCAACAACATCAGCGTTGCAACCGTCATCGAACAGCTGAAACAGCAACTCAGCGGACGCGACGCCGGTCAAATGGAATATCGCGGCGAAATGCGAAATATAGTCATCAAAACGCCGGATATTTCAATCAGTACTTTAGGTTCGCTGACTATCAAAAACGGCGAACAGGAATATCGTTTGCAGGAAATCGCAACCGTAGAACAGACACAGGCGCCAAAGGAAATTTTCCGTCGTAACCAAAACAGAATAAGCAAGGTAATGGCAAATATCGATTCGGACAAGTCGCTGGACAAGGTGGCTCAGGATGTACGCCTCGCTCTGGCGAATATCGAACTGCAGCCAAACTACTCCGTTACCGTTACCGGCGAAGAGGAAAAACGTCAGGAATCGATGGACAGCCTGATGTTTGCAATGATTCTGTCGATTATACTTGTGTACATGGTGCTGGCTTCGCAGTTCGAATCGCTTCTGCATCCGTTCACCATTCTCCTGACGATACCTCTGGCTGTGGTTGGCGCAGTGTTGCTGTTTTTTATCACAGGGACAACTATCAATATCATGGGTATCATCGGTATTGTGATGCTGGTGGGTATTGCCGTAAACAACTCCATCATCCTGGTCGATCGTATCAGTCAGCTAAAATCTTCGGGTCTGGAACTCACCGACGCTATAGTGCAAGCCGGTCAACAACGTATTCGCCCGATTCTAATGACTACTCTGACAACAATACTCGCTCTCCTGCCGCTTACTTTCAGCTTCGGTGAAGGCAGTTCGTTACGCTCGCCAATGGCTATCGCTGTCGTAGGCGGACTGGTAACTTCTACGCTGATGAGTCTGATTGTCATCCCATGTGTTTATTATGTCTTCGAAAAAATCAGACATATCAGACATATTTAAATCCCTCAAGTACTATAACTATTTCACCTTTAGGCTCGACGGTTTTGAAATGTGCAATCACTTCCGACAACGTTCCTTTGATTGTTTCCTCGTGTATCTTCGACAACTCTCTTGATACGCTGACTTTACGGTCGTCGCCGAAAACTTCCGCAAACTGTTCCAGACATTTCAAGGTCCTGTATGGCGATTCGTAGAATATCATAGTTCGTTCTTCGTCAACTAATCGAGCAAGTTTTTTCTGTCTGCCCTTTTTTTGAGGAAGAAATCCCTCGAAACAAAATCTGTCGCAAGGCAGTCCCGAATCGACGATTGCAGGAATCAGGGCAGTTGCTCCCGGCAAACATTCCACTTCGATACCTTTTGCTATACAGTTGCGTACCAACAAAAAACCCGGATCGGAAATACCCGGAGTGCCGGCGTCGGACACCAAAGCGACTGTTTTTCCTTCCGAGATACGTTCGACTGTCCGTTCGGTGATTTTGTGTTCGTTAAACTTGTGATACGATTCAAGACGAGCCTGTATTGAATAGTGTTTCAGAAGGATAAGCGTTTTTCGTGTATCTTCGGCCAGAATAATATCCACCTCGCGCAACACTTTCACTGCACGAAATGTCATATCTTCCAAATTGCCTATCGGTGTGGGTACTACAAACAGTTTCATCAATTTTTGACTTTCAATTCAAACACTTTTGGCCAGTTTTTACCGGTAACGAAAATTCTGTTTTGCTCTTTATCGAAAGCTATTCCGTTGAGAACGTCCGTATTTTGTTCTCGCAGTTCCTTTGGCAGGATACCGGAGAGGTCGATTTTCCCCTTTACTTCTCCCGTTTCGGGATTGATAATCAGGATATAATCTTTGGTATAGATATTCGCCCATATTTCGCCGTTGATATATTCCAACTCGTTTACGTATTGCTCTGCGCCCTGATTGGTGTAAACTTCAATTTGTCCCGTAACGTTCATATTGTCAGGATTTATCTTGTAGATATTCTGTGTTCCGTCGCTCATCCACAAATTTGTTCCGTCGCTGGTGATTCCCCAGCCTTCGGTGTTGTAGTTGAATTTGCCGATCTGCGTAAAATCCTGATAATTATAGATAAAACCTTCTCTGTTTTCCCATGTCAGCTGATAGATTTTTCCATTATGCAGACATATTCCCTCGCCGAAATATTTGCTGTCCAGCGATTGTTGCTGCACAACTTTTCCGGTTTCAAGTTCCACTTTTCTCAACGAAGAATATCCTTTTTGCCCTGTTCCCTCGTACAGAAACCTTTCACTATAGAAAAGTCCTTGAGTATAAGCATTATTATCATGAGGAAATTCGTTTACGATCTTATATATATAAGGTATTGGCGCCGATGCGGGGACGATTTTCAGATTGAACAGTATGGTTTCCACAACATTATTCGTCGAAAAGACCATCAAAGACAGCCGCCTGATGCCCATTTTTATCGAAGCAAGAGAAATCTCTTGAGGCATAGAATGGTACGTCGAGTGATATTTTCCGTCTATGTTTAGGACACAGGAATCCATTCTCACAGAATCGTAAAGGCTCTTGACCTCCAGAGAGAGAGCGACACCTCCGCTTCCCGATTTCAGGGTCGCTCCGTTCTTGGGATTTGTGAGAGAAAAAAGTTTTTTTTCGACAGCCTTGCCTTTCTGGATACGCGTTTCCGTATTGTTCCTGCACGAAATACACGAAACAAGACATACTGACAGCATCGTCATAATCAAAAATCGTATCAAAAACATAGTCGTTTTAATAAAAAAAGGACCATTCCTGTAGAAGAAATAGTCCAAAAAAATTTTAAAAACCGTTCATTATGAATAACCTTTACTTAGTAGCAGCAATTCCTAACTCTTTTTTCACTAAAGCGCCGATATCGGTGCTTTGTGTTTCGTTCACATACACCGGATTCCCGGAACTTATGTCAAAGATGTATGTGAAATTGTTCGCTTTAGCAACTTTGTCCACTGCATCCTTCAACTTTTTATTTACGGGTTCAAGAAGTTTCTGCTGCTCCTGTTGCAATCTTGTTTGAGCGTTGTCTTGTTGAGTTTTAGCACGCTTTTGCATCTCTAAAATCTCCCCCTGTTTGGATTCTTTGACCACTGAAGACCATTTGTCCTGATTTGCCTCAAATTCATCGTACTTTTTCTGTAACTCGGTACTCATTTCATTAAGAATTGCCAGCAAATCTTTTTCTGTTCGTTCCAACTGAACTTTTACAGAATCCAATTCAGGCATAAGCGACCATACTTCAGCAAAGTTTATATGACCGAATTTAAGTGTTTGAGCATTTGCCCGAAACGAAGTGCAAACCATTGCTATACACACAAAGAATAATAACTTTCTCATAAATATTTTTAATTATAATTTTATATAAATTTCAATTTGCAAAAATAATACTAATTATTGTAATACCAAATTATTTAAATCCCATTTTTTCTAAGACCTTATCGCTCAAATCATAACGGGGATTATTATATGCCACTCCGGGGTTGTTTGCGATGTCAAATATTATCGCATAACCACCTTCTGTCGAGATATCTTTGATGGCATTATACACTTTGTCCTGAATGGGCTTGAGTAACTCTTCCCTTTTCTTTGCCAAAGTTCCTTCCGGCGAAAAATGCGACGATTGAAATTCTTTCACTTCCTTTTCTTTAGTGATGATTTCATTCTCACGTTTTTGCCTCATTTCTTCGGTCAGAAGCACTTTCTCCGACTGATACTTGTTATAAAGTTCCTGAACAACTTTATATTTTGCTTCAACCTCTGTCTGATACTGTTTCGACAATTTTTCCAACTGTCCCTGCGCTGTGTTATAGGCCGGTACTTTTTTCAGGATATAATCCGAGTCTATATAGCCAAATTTCTGTGCCTGACCGGTAAAAACCGACATCATAAAAATTGCACAAATAATACTTATCTTTTTCATATTCTTTATTTTATTACAAAATTAAATATCATAATTTCAATTAAAACGAGTGTCCCATCACAAAGTGCAACTGACCTCTTTTCATATCTCTGCCCGGTATCCGGTCGAGTCCGTATCCCCAGTCTAATCCCAAGGTTCCCACAATATTAAGATACACCCTTACGCCTGCTCCAACCGAACGCTTAATGTCAAACGGATTGAATTTGTCGATTGATTCCCAGCAATTTCCTCCTTCGAGGAAAGCCAGCAGGAAGATATACGACGCCGGTTGCTGTATCACGGGAAATCTCAATTCAACAGTATATTTGTTATACACGTTTCCGTTATATGCGTAGTTTTTGTAAGGTGTCAGCGAGTTGTCTTCGTAGCCTCGAAGAGCGATAATGTCCTGTCCATACATCACATAGCCCGACATGCCACCGCCGCCGACAATGAATCCTTCGAATGGCGAATATCCCCATTTTTTGTTGTAATATCCAAGATATCCGAAGTTTGCCCTTGCCATAAGCACTAATTTGTTGTTGCTTGTGAGAGGAGTGAAAAATGTACCGTCGATATGCCATTTGTGGTATTCTATCCATTTATATTTTTCGATATCTTTCATTTCCTTGTAGTTCTTGTCGGCAAACAATGAATATGGCGGCGTAAACTGCACTCCCACAGAGAATGTCGAACCCTGAGTAGGATATATCTGGTGGTTTGTAGAATTACGTCCGAAAGCCACGTTCAGGCTGAAATTATTCGAGTTACCGGTAGAAAACAGGAATCCTCCCGACCAATTCTTTAACATATAACGCTGAATGTTGAGATTATACGATAATGTGAACAGCTGGTCAGGCCATTTCAGTCTGTGACTCAAGCCGACAGACAGTCCTGTTACCTGCATACTTTCGTTCGAATCGTAATCATAATAAGGATAACCGTATCCGGAGCCGTAACCATATCCGGATCCGTAGCTGTCGTAATATGGATTGTAAGCGGATGTTTGTCGTGAGTAATAAGCGCTTAACGACAATCCTATCGGTTTGCGTCCGCCCAGCCATGGCTCCATAAAGCTGACGCTAAACTGCTGATAACGTTTTCCGTTTGTTTGTACACGCAATCCCAGTTCCTGACCGTCGCCTGTTGGTACCGGACGCCAGGATTTCAAGTCGAACATACGTTTGGCGGAGAAGTTGGAAAACCGTACGCCCACGCTTCCTACGAACATGCCGGCGCCCCAGCCGCCCGATAGTTCAAACTGGTCTTGAGATACTTCTGTAAAATCGTAATTCAAATC
>JAISXV010000249.1 GCA_031270335.1 Prevotellaceae bacterium
ATTACTTTTATTAAAAATTTCTATTGTTTTGTACGTAAATCATCCTGCGTATTCTTTCTTGCCAGACTGCTGTTGTAATACATTTTGTTATCCGTTACGTCTTCCAACACCTTGATAAAGGGCGGAAAGTTTATGTCCTCGTGATTTTTCACGTCTTCGATTTCGAGCAGCGAAAAGGGCAAATCGGGACTGATGAAGGTATCGACCTCGAAATACTGGTTTTGCCACACGAAACAACGTCGCCGCTTGTGAATGGTTTGGCGGTCGGGGTCGGCTTGCTTCAACAGGGCGACGTACTCCGAAGGCGAAATCCGTTTTTCGGTTTCGATGCGGCTGTTGCCTTCCAGAGCGCGTTTGACGGTGAGAAAATAGACGTAATGTCCGTTTTGTCCCCGTTTACGCAGACGTACTTCTTCTTCTCCGCTCGAAAGCAAATAGGTCTGGAAAATTTCGGTTTCTACCTGTCCGGGTAAATCTCCGGCAATTTCGATTCTGTACTTTCGTTCGGTTTCGACCGGTTCGGGGATGCCCAGCACGGCTGCAATTTCGGCAAGCGTGCGATTGATTTTTGTCTCGAAATCGCTGCTGTTGTCGATTACTCGCAAATGCGGATGTCCTGTCCATGCGCGGATAAGTTTGTCGTCGAGTGCGGCAGCCTGTTCGAGGTTTTCGGAGCGTGCCGGATTGTTTGCCGTGGTGTAGAACTTTTCGGCGCCTTTGGCTGCCGTGACTAAATGCAGTACGGCGTCGTAACGTTTATCGCGCGCCTGCACTTCCGACATGTTCAACTCGTCGAGCAGGGCTTGCCACGCTTCGCCGGAGAGGTAAGCCGAGACGTCCATCAAACCGCGGTCACAAATCAGAATGGCAGGTTTTCCAGATTTGAGGGCAATTTCTTCAAAACGGTCTTCCATCTGTATCTGAAAAACAAAGATGGCTTTTTCGACCTGATAAAAATCTTCGCTGTTACCGGTCGCAAAGTTTACTCCTGCCTGACTGAACAGCGTCGCCGTTTCGGGTAAGGCTAATACCGTACAGCCCTTGTCCGAAAATTTTTCGATGATCTTCGACAGAGCGGTCGTCTTGCCCGAACAGGGACCGCCGGTGAGAACTATTTTAATGACTTTATTATTCATGTGTTTTATTTTTTACGGTATCTGTCTATCGCATACATTAAGCCGTCTCCATACTGTATCCTGCCACAGGCGTTTCCAAGCGCTTCAATCAGGTCGTCTATTTGTTCTTTAGCCAAAAATCCCGTTTTGTCTTTGAGCATAAGATGACAGTAATTAATAACAATGTAATCGTTTCCCAATTGCTGTGCATAATCAATGCAATAGAACGCCGGTTTTAACGCTAAAAGCAGATTCCCTAAAGATCTGACCATCAGGTAATGGTCAAGTACTTTTGCATTTTCATAAGCCAAATTCATTAAAAGTTCGACTTTTTCAGCATCGTATTTTTGTTTATACTTTTCTTCCAAAGTCCAATATTTCAATGCGGATTTTTCGTCACTGAACAATTGTTTGTTTACATTAAACATTGGTCCAAACACAGGGTCCTGTTCGAAAGGAAACGGATTTAAATACGACAATGATAGAAATGTGTGAGTCAATGCTACTGCTGAAATTATTTCATCGCCGGTAATCGGAGCATCCATATTGTCGAATAGAGGCAGATACGGGTTTGTTCTTTTTTCTTCCTGTTTTTCTTCGCCGGATTCTCTTGTCGGTGAAGACGTCGGGTCGTCTGCGTCGGACGTACATTGCTGTTCGACTGTTTCGTTTGACGTCGCGCCATTCTTTTCCGTCGATTTTGCAGGCTGTTCATCCGTTAATGGTTTCATGCCTTCGTTCTGTTTTGCATTGACTAACTCGACTACCATATCGATAACAATACCGATGTTGCCTACGTCCACAATTTCACCGACCCCTCCCCGTACATTGTGTTTTTCGAGATACCTGCGGGTGGCGGGTCCTGCATTGTCAATATTTATGTCATACGAGATAACAATGCCAAACTCTTTTTCAAGCTTTAAATCTATTTCCACAAGGTCAAGCATGTCTGCTCGAAGACCGTGAAATGTCATTTCTTCATTCAGAGGACAAATCAAATTCAATTGCTTTGATATAACAGCAAAAACACGTTGTCTAATATCCTCTCTTTGTGAAAGAACTTTTTTCTGCGAAAAATCTTCCGTTTTTTCGTTGGCAGCCACCCCTTCCAATAACGCGACAAAATTACGTAATTTCGCTTTATTGACGGTTTTATATATGAATAACGCAATTAATAAAAATATAAAGATTGGAATGAATCCCGTCAATCCTGTTACGTATGCCGGTATAATTCCCATGACCGTCCCGAGTATATAAATCCCTGACGGTATTATCAAATCAACAATAAATCCGTGTTCGTCATTCACATTGCGTTTAATACCGAACTGCTTATTCTCATAAGTTACTGTCAGACGCTTGCCCTTAATCCCGTCAATCCGACATTCACCTTTTAACTTTTCCGATAATTCCTGTATCGAATTTACATTTGAAATTTCTACTTGCATATTAATTTTATATTTTAAATGTCAAATACATTTGCAGTTGCATTCGCAACTTACCCACCTCAAGCAACATAGTGATGGTATGTTGAACGGGCGGCATCTTTTCCATTTGCCGAAGCAGGCGCACCAGTTTTTCAGCCTGTTCCGTATCGGGATTTTTGCCTGCCTCTGTTTTCAGTACGTCTTCTGCTCTGTATTTCACATGTCCCCATATATTTACCAGAGCAGTACCTGCGTTTTGGCAATGATTGTCCATAGCAAAAGCGCGGTTGCAGGAATACAGACCGTCGGCAAAGGCGGTATCGAACGGATATTCGTTCATCATGCCCAGCAGGAAAGCGTTTTGCGCCCGTAAAGCCCAGGCATTAGCCGAATAATTGGGCGACAGGTCGAGCAGTTGTCTCACTGTGTCGTAAGATTTTTTGTAATTTTCCATATCGTGGAAACTGCCTGCCAGTTTGTAACGTGCTTCGTGGTCGGAGGGATTCTGTTCGAGCATTTTTTCATACTTCCGAATAGTATCCAACAGGTCGGAGTTTAACACGCCAACAACGGCAAAATCGCCTTCAAAGTATTTTGCCGCATCATATTGACAGGGAATTACCTCTTTGCCGGTTTCGTCTATGTAGCCATGTTTCCCATTGAGGATAACTTGTGCCATTCCATTCCGGAATCCGTCTATAGAATTGATTGCTCTACCCAAATTGTCATATTTGGGAACAACTATTTCTTTCTTTGCAGCACGGTCAAAAAATCCATATTTGCCGTCCGATTTTGTCCACTCAATTTTTTTACCCACATATGTTTCATCATATTTGAAAGGAGTTATATTTTTTCCTGTTTCATCAATAAAACCGTATTTTCCGTTCAATTTTACTCTTGCGGCAGGGAAGTTAAACCATTTTGCTTCATCATACCGGCAGGGAATTACTTCTTTTCCTGTTTCATCAATATAACCGTATTTTCCGTTCAGTAACACAACTGCCCGCCCGTTATAAAACCGGTCTATTTCATCGTATTTGACCGGTATAATATTCTGCAGGTTTTTTATCTCAATCATTCCCCATTTTCCGTCCAATTTCACCGAAATTATACCTGCTGTTATCCGGTTATTAATGTTTTCATACAAAAATGGCACAATTTGCTTTTTTGTTTCCTTGTTAATCATTCCCCATTTGCCGTCTAATTTCACCGCAATTATACCTTCGTTCATCCGGTTAATGTCTTCATACAGAAATGGCACAATTTGCTGTTTTGTTTCCATGTCAATCATTCCCCATTTGCCGTCTAATATCACTGAAATTACACCTTCGTCCATCCGGTCAATGTCTTCATACAGAAATGGCACAATTTGCTGTTTTGTTTCCATGTCAATCATTCCCCATTTGCCGCCTAATTGTACACATATATTTGTACCATCATGATTTCTTATACAATCGTATATACATGGAAGTATCTCGTTTCCTACAGAGTCTATCAGTCCGTATTTTCCGTTCAATTTGACTTGCATTTGTTTTGAGGGTATGATGTCGTCGTCGTATTTAATGTCAATAATCACATTGCCGGTTTTATCTATCACACCGTATTTCCCGTTCCTCTTTGCGCAAACCCCAACTTCGGAAAGTTTACTTATATAATCAAAACGATCATATATGCAGGGAATAATTTCATTACCTGTTTTGTCGATAAATCCGCTTTTTTCCTTGGAAAAAGACTCCATACGGACTTCCGCAAAGTCAGTATCATAAAAGCTAAAAGCCATGTCATATTTACAGGGGATAATTTCTTTACCTGCCCAGTCTATATAACCCCATCGCTCTGTTTTCACGTTCTTTACAGGTATCGGTCGGTCATTAATATTGTCCAGTAACACATTAATCCAGTATTTTTCGGTCAATGGAAGAATTTCTTTCAGTTGTCTGTCGAAATATCCGTGTTTGTTGCCCGACCGCACTTCAATAATTCCGTGCGAAAAGTTGAAAATATCGTCGTAAATAAGCGGCAGCGCCGTTTTTCCTGTTTTGTCAATAAGACCGTATTTTATTTTTTCCATTTTAAATGTATTTTATTGCTAATAAATAATTAAATGTTTTTGCCGATTTGGAAACTGTTAACCGTTACGCTGTGCGCAGGTTTTTCATTACTAAAACTATCGTCTCCCTGTTCAGAAGTGTAGCCCATAGTGAATGTGCCACCTTGCACTTCTACCATCTCCGGTTCGGCAGGGTGTCGTTGCTGCGCTAATGATGGGCATACTGTAACGCTGTGCGCAGGTTTTTCAGGACTCACACAATCGTCTCCCTGTTCAGAGGTGCAGCCCATAGTGAATGTGTCGCCTTGCACTTCTACCATCTCCGGATCCGATGTCGTCGATTTGTCGGATTGAGCGCCAACATTGCTTGCAGATTTATCGGCATCTTTTGTTTTTTGCGGTTCGGCATTTGTTACTCTGCCGGTTGTTTCCTGTATTTCGATAGCTGTCAACAAAGGAATGAGTTTATTCAGTTCGCCCTTGTTAGATGCTTTATATATAGTGTCCATTATCCCCAAAACAACAAGCATGATAATAAACATG
>JAISXV010000042.1 GCA_031270335.1 Prevotellaceae bacterium
AATTTCGACTATGCTGCATTTCTATCCTGCTTTTTTTCACAAAGGTATGAAAATTTGGGACAATAGCAGATTGTTCAAATGAAATTCGGTTTATGTAATAAATAAATGTTATCTTTGCATTCGATTTTAGATAAAAATATTACAATTATGAAATATTACAATTACGTTTTGTTGGCTATAATGTTCCAACTGTTTATTGTCCGGGAAAGTTTCGGACAAAATTCCGTTTCCGGCAATCATTGGGAGACGCCTTCGATTGTTGATGAGGGGAAAGAGCCTCCCAGAGCCGATTTTATGCCGTATTCCGACCTGTCGCAAGTGTTGGCGGACAATAAATTTGCCTCTCCGTTTGTGAAAAGTCTGAATGGAATATGGAAGTTTCATTTTGCGGAAAACGTAGCTGCGCGTCCGGTTGATTTCTATTCGGAAGGACTGAACGAAAACGCGTGGAAAGACATCCTCGTTCCCGCAAGTTGGGAAACACAGGGTTTTGGAGTACCGGTGTACACCAACAGTCCGTATATTTTCCCTCTCAACCCGCCATACGTGGATAACGACGACCTCCCTATCGGAAGTTATCGTACCCGGTTTGAGTTGCCTGACAGGTTCGACGGGAAAGAGATTATTCTCTATTTCGGTTCGATTTCGGGCGCTGCCACCGTCTATGTCAACGGGCAAAGAGTGGGTTATTCGAAAGCAGCCAAGACGCCTGCCGAGTTCAACATCACGCCGTATCTGAAAAAGGGAAAAAACCTGCTGGCGTTACAGGTGTTCAAATGGAGCGACGCCTCGTATATCGAAGACCAGGATTTCTGGCGACTGGCGGGTATCGAGCGTGACGTGCTGTTGATTGCCCGTCCGAAAGTGTCGATCGAAGACTTCTTTGTTCGCGGCGACCTCGACAAAAATTACAAACACGGAATCTTTTCTGCCGAGGTTGACGTCCGTAATTTTACAGAACAGAAGACCGGAACGTTTCAGGTAGAAATATCGCTGTTGGACGACAGTCAAAAAAATATCCTGACAAAGAAACTGACTGTTAAAAACATCGAAGCGAAAAAAGAACAGACCGTTTTGTTTTCAGCAAACGTATCGTCGCCGAAACTGTGGAGCGCCGAGTTTCCGAATCTCTACACCGTGCTTGTCGAACTCAAAGACAGCAAGGGACAGACCGTCGAACTTGCCGGATGCCGTATCGGATTCCGTAAGATGGAAATCCGTAACAAACAGTTTCTTATCAACGGTAAACCGATACTCATCAAAGGAACAAACATCCACGAGCATCACGAAAAGTACGGTCATTACGTTGACGAAGCAACCAAACTGAAAGATATCCAACTGATGAAACAGCACAACTATAACGCTATCCGGACAAGTCATTATCCGCAAAGTCCCGAAATGTACAAGCTGTGCGACAAATACGGAATCTACGTTATCGACGAGGCGAACAACGAATCGCACGGCGCATGGGGCGTAGAACGCTCACGTAATCCATCGTTCGTCGAAGACTGGAAAGGACAGTATCTCGACCGCTTCGTCCGGATGTTCGAGCGCGACAAGAATCATCCGAGCGTCATCGGCTGGTCGCTGGGCAACGAAAGCGCGTTTGGTCCCAACTTTGAAGCCGGATACAGATTGCTGAAACAACTCGACAAAGTCAATCGTCCCGTACTGTTCAATCCTGCCGGCGAAGGCGAGTGTACCGACATTATTTTCCACATGTATCACAAGGCGCGCGATATGGAACGTTATGCGCAGAGAGACAATACTACCCGTCCGTATATACAGTGCGAATACGCTCACGCTCTGAGTAACAGCACCGGTAATTTTCAGGAACTGTGGGATGTGATTATGAAATATCCGATTCTGCAGGGCGGTTTTATCTGGGAATGGGTCGATCATGGAATAGAGGCGTTCGACGAACAGGGACGTAAATACTGGGCTTACGGAGGCGACCTCGGCGGTCATCGCTGGACACACGACGAAAACTTCTGCGCCGACGGTATTATCAACGCCGACCGAACGGTGCATCCCGGTATCAACGAAGTGAAAAAGGTATATCAGCCTGTATGGATGAAAGCTACGGATATCGAAAAGGGTAAGATTACGTTAAGCAATCACAATCTGTTTACCGACCTCAACGCTTACGATTTCCGTTGGGAACTGTATCGCAACGGCGAGCCTGTGCAGTCGCAGAACATCGCTGTCAACGGAAAACCTTTGTCGGATACCGAAATCACTGTTCCCTTGCCGGAGATTGCTTTCGGAAAGGGCGATGAATATTATCTTCGTCTGAAAGCCTTTACCCGTCAGGCTACCGACATTGTTCCCGCCGGACATGAAGTCGCCGCCGAAGAATTTGCTTTCCCGAAAAGCAGTTTCCTGACGCAATCGACTCCGCAGGGCAATCTGAAAATCGACCGCACAGACGACGATCTCAAGTTTGAAAGCGGAGCCGTGAAGGGGACACTATCGCTGAAACGCGGCTTGCTCGCCGAATATTCGTATCAGGGCAGACGGCTGATTACCACTTCGCCAACGCCGAACTTCTGGCGCGCCCCCATTGACAACGATTTCGGCAACGGTCATCATCGTCGCAGTAACATCTGGCGAACGGCGGGCGACGACATTGTTGTAACCAATGTCGAAGTCAAACCGGCTACTGCCGAAGGCGTCGAGGTGATTGTCGCACAACGCATCAAATACTTGAACATCCCTTACACTACGGTTTATCAGGTTCGTAACGACGGCTCGGTGAAGGTGTCGGCGTCAATGGACATGACGGGAATCGAACATCCCGAACTGTCGCGTTTCGGCATGAAGATGCGGGTTCCGGTGGAGTTCAGCAATGTGGAATATTACGGCAGGGGTCCATGGGAGAATTACAACGACCGTAACCGTTCGGCTTTTGTCGGGAAATACAAATGCAAGGTCGACGACCTGCAATTTGACTACGCCCGTCCGCAGGAAAACGGCTATCGTACCGACGTTCGCACACTTTCGCTTACCGACGACAAAGGGTTCGGGATACGTTTCGCAGGTTACGACCTGCCGTTCTGTTTCAACGCCCGATACAACAGCGACGAGGATCTCGATCCGGGTCTGACAAAAAAACAATTGCATCCTATCGACATTGACCGGCGCAGAGAACTCTACGTCAATATCGACCTCAAACAGCTTGGCGTCGCCGGCGACGACAGCTGGGGTGCAACGCCAATGAAACCGTACCGTATGCTCGACGACGTTTATTCGTATTCGTATGTGATAACGGTAGCGGGACAGTGATTTGCCGTTCGGAAGGTAAGGCTATTTCGACCATCGAAAATATCGGATGCTGAAAACTCTATCGCAAATTATTTGATTTAGAAAAGGATATGAACATGAAAAAAGTATTATTATCATTGTCAATAATGTGGATCACATCATTCACATTGATTGCTCAGGACGGAAGTTCCGTCAAGTTGGAAACTCGGACATTGCCGGCGTTGTACAAGTCAAGCAATGGTTCGACGCAGAAGATTGAAATAAAAGCTATTTA